>CACKCT010000035.1:0-12366 GCA_902598645.1 Rhodospirillaceae bacterium
GTTCGTAGTACTAAAAAAGAAGGCGAATGGCTTGGCCGTTTGGTCCTTGGGTGCAATGAGGAAAGTGAGATTAAGATATTCGGTGCCTCAGTTTTTTAATTTAAAAGTATGAACTGACATGAGTGAATTTATTCAGAATAATAAGTTTGTTGAATTAAGTTACAAAGTTATAGATCAGAAATCTGGGCTGTCCCTTGTTCAAGTCGATTTTCCCATTGGTTATGTACATGGCCAAAATTGTGCTTTAGATGAATGTGTGACTAATGAATTAGAGGGTAAGAAGAAGGGTGATTTTGTTGAGGTTCCAATCGACGGGAATGTGCTCTATGGACCTCGGGATGAAGCCCTGGTCTTTACCGACAAAATAGAAAATGTGCCTGAAAATTATCGTGAGGTTGGCACTACCATAACTATGGAGAGTGAAAAGGGAGTAACACGAAATTTTATTGTGACTCGTTTGGACGAGAAAACCCTTACTGTTGATGGAAATAATCCACTTTGTGGCCGTCATGTGATATTTAAATTAGAGGTACTTAATGTTCGTGAAGCAACAGTTGAAGAAATTGAAGCAGGCGGTGCGATTATTGATGAACCAGAAATTGATGGTGCTATTAAGGTGCCATTATAAATTAATTAAATGCTAATAGCGCATATTTCTGATACGCATATTTCTGAACCAGATCCAAGTGTGCCACACACTCTTGAGAGAATATCTGTGCTTGAGAGCTTTGTTGACTATGTAAGGAATTTGGACGAGTTACCTGATTTAATTTTGCATACTGGTGACGTCTCCCAAAATGGCAAATTAGAAGAATATGAGATCGTTAAGTCCGTAATGAAGAATGCTGGTGTCCCTGTATTTTTTGCTTTGGGTAATCGGGATTTGGATGTGAATCTATTCGAGTCATTGAAGGTTCTTGGTGACGCCAATTTAGCCTGTGGTTTCCTCATATACAGCATAGACAGTTTCCCTGTCCGGCTCATTGCAATGGACACCCAAAAAAGAAATAGCAGAGTAGGAACGACTTGTTCTCTTAGGTTGAGTATTTTAGATAAATTACTTAAGGAGCAGCCAAGAACTCCCACAGCAATTTTTATGCATCATCCTGCGTTTCAAGTGCCTACTTCGAAGTACCCCTTCCAGTTTAGTGACGCAACAGCGGCGGATTCATTTATGCAAATGGTTGAAAGCCACAGGCAAGTAGTGCAATTATTTTGTGGTCATATGCACCGACAGTTTAGCGTAGAACTAAAAACCTGTAGTGCATTAGTCACTCCCTCCTTATCAAGTGATAACCGTATGGGTGATTATGAAAAAAATTTGATGAAAAGACCTTTATTTCAGATGCATCGCTGGAAGTCAGAAGCTCGTCGTTTTGAGAGCCAACTTACTTCAGTATGACTCTAGACTTGATGGGATATATAATTAGAAAGTTCGCTTTGAAACCCAAAATTTCCTATCGGCAAAATCATTGCTTTATTGGAAATGAATAGGAGATAAATGTGCCTAGTATCGAAGTAAAAGATGCTGATGGAAATCTACTTCAAACGTATGAAATTTTCACAGATAATTCAATCACTGGACATGGCTCTCTAATTACAAGTGAACATTTATTTAAAATGGCAAAATTAAATGCAATTGACGATGGGCTTATTAGTGAGGATCTTGCCCATGAATTGACTTTCTCCTTGGTTGATTAGGAGCCAGCCCATTAGTGGACATAAGATCTTACAATTTCAGCCAGAGAGATTGTTGGGGCTTTTTAAATGGTTAGACGTTAAAAACTAATACAAGAAAAATGTAGAAAGCTTAGTAATTCTGTATCCACAAACCATCATTTTTTATTATGTTGTAAAGATCTTAATCGAAATTGATTTTATTTTTATACTCAAATTTTTTTTAAAAAAAGTCCTAATTGGTTCTTTAAAAAATGAAATCTCAATTGTAAACAATACCATCATAACAGGGTCAGGTTCAAATGAATGCATTGAATGACCAAATTTTGCGCCGGCGTACTTTTGCGATAATTTCGCATCCTGATGCGGGCAAAACTACACTTACTGAAAAGCTATTATTATTTGGGGGCGCTATTAAGCTTGCAGGGGCAGTAAAAGCACGCGGTCAACAGCGAAGAGCTCACTCAGATTGGATGAAGGTTGAGAGGAAGAGAGGTATTTCCGTAGCCTCGTCGGTAATGACATTTGCACACGATGGAAATATTTTCAATTTGCTTGATACCCCAGGGCATGAAGATTTTAGTGAGGATACCTATCGTACTTTAACTGCTGTTGATAGTGCAGTTATGGTTTTGGATGCAGCTAAAGGTATAGAAGTTCAGACTCAAAAATTATTTGAGGTCTGCCGGCTTCGGGACATGCCAATCCTTACCTTTATCAATAAAATGGACCGTGACTCCCGCGACCCATTTGATTTATTGGATGATGTAGAACAAACTTTAGCCCTTGATGTTACGCCTGCAAGTTGGCCTATCGGGATGGGACGAGATTTCCTCGGCTGTTTTGATATATTAAATGACAGGCTATTTCTAATCCAAAAGGGGGCCAGAGAGGGACTACCAGAAATTAACGAGAGTTGCACAGGCCTAGACGATACTAAATTAGAAAAATTGCTTCCATCCCATGCGCTTGAAAAGTTACGTGAGGAAGTGGAAATAGTTCGTGGTTTATGCAAACCCTTTGATAAGAAAGCGTTTCTTGAGGGTCATATGACGCCAGTTTACTTTGGAAGTGCCATAAATAACTTTGGTGTGTGCGAGCTTTTGACTGGCCTTTCTGAATTGGCGCCTGCACCTCGTCCACAGCCTAGTTCTGAGAGGCTAGTTGAGCCATTTGAGAACAAAGTTAGTGGTTTTGTATTCAAGATTCAGGCAAATATGGACCCCAAACATCGTGATCGTATAGCTTTTGTACGTATTTGTTCAGGACATTTCAAGCGAGGCATGAAACTCAAGCACTCACGGTCTGGAAAAATAATTAATGTGCATAATCCGGTTCTTTTTTTAGCACAAGACCGGGAGCTAGCTGAAGAAGCATGGCCTGGAGATATAATTGGTATTCCGAACCATGGTGCTCTCAGGATTGGTGACGCTTTTAGTGAAGAAGAGAACTTGCGATTTATGGGCATTCCAAGTTTTGCCCCAGAGCATCTGCAAAAAGCTAGACCAGAAGACCCTCTCAGGGCTAAACATTTGGGCCGGGCATTGCAGCAATTAGCGGAGGAGGGTGCGGCTAGCGTTTTTAAACCAATTAGTGGTGCAGATTGGATAGTAGGTGCTGTTGGTCCCCTGCAATTTGAGGTAATGACCGATCGTATTCGTACAGAGTTTGATGTGCCAGTGCTCTTCGAGCCCACAGGTCTATTTGTAGCTCGTTGGGTTGAAGCAGATAATCAACCAATTTTGAAAGAGTTTATTGAAGCTAATAAGACTTCTATTGCCAATGATCATGTTGGTGCGCCTGTATACCTAGCGCGAAATGCCTGGCATCTAGATCGTGGAGTAGAGAATTGGCCTGATATTCGATTCCAAAAGATAAAAGATCTTGTTGAGTAAAAAGTATGAGTTTTTGTGGTTAAAAAAAAGAACAAAGTTTTATTTTGATAGTATAGTCATGTTCCTTCAGCACAATTAACGCAAATAGAAGCGCTTGGGATCAAACTGAGTAATTTGATTGAAAATTATAAGATCAAATGAGGCTACTATCTGCAGGCGGTATAAAAGGGTAGAATTATTACTGAAGTAAAGGTTGAACTAATTTTTTTGTAAAGCTATCTCCCATTGTATACTAGGCTTTGGATGATTATATTTGAAGTATGAAAAGACTAATTATTGGAATGACAGGTGCTTCGGGCGCAATATTTGGTGTGCGTCTACTTGAGGTATTAGCTGATACAAACATAGAAACGCATCTCATTGTCAGTAAATGGGCACAGCAAACACTTGAACACGAAACCCCATATACAATAGATATTTTGAGGAACATTGCGAGTGCGACCTACAGCATTGGTGATATGGGTGCTAAAATTTCTTCGGGATCGTTCCATACAGATGGTATGGTGATTATACCGTGTTCTATGCGTAGTGTTGCATCCATAGCGCATGGCTTAGGAGAGCATCTTGTTCACCGTTCAGCCGATGTCTGCCTTAAGGAAAAACGAAGGTTGGTGCTGGTAGTTCGTGAAATGCCACTTAGCACTATACATTTGGAGAATTTACTAAAATTATCTAAAATGAATGCAACTATTCTTCCACCCATGCCAGCATTTTATAATCACCCAAAAAATCTAGATGACATGATTGATCATATTGTCATGCGTACTCTTGATCAATTTGACATAACACGTGAATTGGTAGATCGTTGGAATGGGGAAATGCACAACAACACAAAACGAATTCTTCCTATAAAATAGTTTTAGCCTACAGTTGTTAAAATTTTTCAGATTCTGGAATTAGTTTTCAAGCGAATTGACTATTTATGCAACAAATAAGTGGCAGACTTGCAAATTACCTCTAAGTTTTTCAGATTTATTACATTTAATAAACTTAATTACTTGGATGTTGCAATGAAGACTCCATCCCAATCTTTGGCAGGTGGGTTAGTCTTGTATTCTGCAATACGCTCTTCATACAGATCACAAAATGTGTCGAGGGTAATGTCAAGCGACCAAGGCCTTTGCTCTATCCCACCAAGAGTCCTGATAGAATTGAATAACTCTTTAGCTTTATCGAAGTCTTGTGCGCGATACGTATTCAAGGCCTCTGAAATCATTGTTTGCAGTTTGGTGAACGCTGGTTTTTTTCTCAAGTCAGAATCACCCATTAGACCATAAATATGAGTACCTGATGTCTTTCCCTTAACTTGAATAAAATCTAAATCAATAGTGGCTAGGCGATCCGCAACTGCTGCATTTGTTGTTGGACCAAGCACCACATTCATTCCATAACTTTTAGACTGCCCCTCAAGGCGTGCAGCCAAATTAACTGTATCACCAAGAACAGAATAATCAAAGCGTTGGTCTGATCCCATATTGCCAACAACGCATTGACCAGTATTTAAGCCAAGGCCAACGATCAGCGGGACATGCTTGCGTCCTTCTGCCTTCGCCTCTGCTTTTAGTCTCTCGTTCAGGGGCCCCATTTCATCCAACATAGCTAGAGCTGAAGTGCATCCGTTATAATGATGGTCATCGTCGTTTATGGGGGCGTTCCAAAACGCCATGATACAGTCACCCATATATTTATCAACGGTACCCTGACGATCAAGAATAGCATTTGTTAGTGGGGTTAATAATTTATTTATTAGGCTAGTCAGCCCAACAGCGTCGAATTGCTCTGAGATGGTGGTGAACCCACGTACATCACAAAATAATAGCGTTAGTTCACGAAGTTCGCCACCAAGTTTCAACTCACTAGGATTTCCGGCTACCCTCTCCACCATGTCTGGCGATAAGTATTTGGAGAAAGCATCGCGTGTTTGACGTCGTTGAGCCTCTTCCTTAGCATAACCTGTATAAGTCAATGTAGTATATAGAAGAAGAATAGCTGTTCCTGCAAAAACAGAGTCAAATAAGAGCCCACCGTCTAATTTTAAAGAAAGGGCAGGAAGTAACTCAGGCAGGGGCTGAAAATTAAGTCCAGCAAATAAAAACCACGATGTTGCACCGGCACCGCCAACTACAGCTACAAAAAGCATCATTGTCCACTTGGCGCCTATCCAAGGTACTAAAACTACCATTAGTAAACCTCCGACTATAATCAAGAACATCTCAGCTACATTGAAATAATTAGGACGGGACAGATATTCGTTGTGCATAGCTGCTTCAACTAGTTGAGCATGTATTTCTACCCCTGGAATAACTGGGTCTACTGGTGTAGAGCGAATATCAAGCAGTCCTGCAGCTGAGGTTCCAACCATAATTAATTTTCCTCTTATTAATGCCGGATTAGCTGTGCCATTCAAGACATCGCGTGCGGATACGTACTTTGTGGGGTCACTCTTAGAAAAATAAGGCCAGACCCGTCCATTTTTATCTGTTGGAAGAATCAAGCCATTTGGGGGAAACATGCGTTTGGATGCTATGCCAATGCTCTTAATTCCTGCTAAATTCGTTGATACTAAAATCGTTGGTCGGCGAAAAGCAACACGCATCACCTCAACTGATAGGGCTGTGTACAGGTCATCATTATAATTGAACAAGGTAGGTACACGTCGAACTATTCCATCTTGTTCTGGAACGACCGTGAAAACCCCATGCCCGGCAGCAAATTTCTCAATAATTGGTATATTTCTTACTAGTGAGGGAAATTTACTTATGAATCGGTGTGGTTTTTGGCCTTTAAGTGCAATAGATTTTTTTATAGGAGGGGCGGCCTTGTCATCTGCGTCTCGTTTTTCCCAGAAACCAGCCTGACCCAGGACTACCGTAGACTTTTTGATGGCTTTGGCAAAACTATTATCATTATCAGGTAAAAGGCTTATTTTTGATTTTGTTTCATCATCAATGCCTTTTAGTGAGGTTGCTATTAAAGATGGGTTCATAGGATCTGGTTCTGCAAACACTACGTCATAGGCAATTAAAGCTGCACCCATTTTGGTCAAATTATGTGTCATCCTGCTTAAGACATCTCGAGACCAAGGCCATTGGCCAATTTCAGCTAAGGAGTTTTCATCAATATCAACAATTGTTACTGGCTTTCCTGCTGGAGGAGGAACCTCACGTGGTTTTAGCTTTTGAAAGAAATCAAAAGTCTTATTCCGAACAAATTCTACTGGGTATGGATCATTATAATAGATGGCTAAAAATCCAATTATCATTGCAATTCCAACCAATCTCTCCATGGAAAAGGCGTGCCGTAAACGTGCACCCATTTGTTAATCCCCTTTGTCCTTAATTGATTTCTTTATTCAAGCTTTTTAATAATAATTAAATCTATGCCAACTATAATATTTATAAACTTTATTAATATCAAAGCGTATTTGCCAATAACAGTAATTTATATAATTATCTCAAAGTTTTACAGGGTACCTGAATTGAAATAGAAGGGAAGGGCAGACAATGCTCTCATTATAAATGGCTGAAAACTCAACTACAGCGTGGCTTTACTCTTTTTTGAGGCCTATGAGACAGACTTTTAATGAGGTCGTTGCTCTATCTGTGTTTATCAATGTTTTGGCTTTGGCTCTACCAATCGTTACTTTGCAAATATATGATAGAGTAATTAGCCATAATGGGATTTCAACATTGCAAGGCCTTGTTGTTGGCACAATTATTGTTGTCCTTTTTGACTTTGTTTTGCGCCAGGGGCGTTCGCGTATTTTGCAAAATGTAGCACTTCGTGCTGATGTTTATGTTAGTCGGGAATTATTTACTAAGTTTATGTCGCTTCCTCTGAAAACCCTAGAAAATCAGCCCTCTGCATATTGGCTGTCTTTATTTAATGATGTTGATGTAATTCGTTATACACTCTCTGGTAAATCAGTCACTTTTATCGCTGATTTGCCTTTTATATTTCTTTATTTGATAATGATTTTTGTAATCGCAACCCCTATTGCTTGGGTCTTTTTGTTGATTTTACCTGTTTTAATTTTCTTTGCATGGCGTGCATCTACTGCTGTTGCATTGGCAAATAGTGAGGAGCAAAAAACAGCACAAACACGCTCTATGCTTGTTTTAGAGATGATTAATGCAAGAAATACTATCAAGGCGATGTCGCTTGAAACAATCATGGGTCCTTTGTGGGAGGATGTGCAGGCAAAGAATATTGAATCTTCAGTTAACCAAAGTACAAAGTTAGAGCATTTCTCTAACATAAGTGTGTTTTTAATAATGACTGCGTTTATATTTGTTTTAACAGTAGGAGCGCTTTCTATTATTAGCCAAGAACTTACTGTCGGCACACTAGTTGCTACTTTTATGTTAAGCAGTCTTCTGTTTGATCCCTTAATCCAGTACGCTCGTAATTTGAGAACTTATTACTCATTTTTTCAGTCTGTTGATAGACTTGGCGAACTCTTTAGCTCTGTTAGTGAACGTCAGGGTAACTCAATCATTAGCAAAAAGCCTGTTGGCAAAATTACACTAGAAAATATTTCCTTTTCTCATTCTAATGAGCTACCTGAGGTAATAAACAATATTGATTATGATTTTAAGGCTACAGAAATTCATGCTCTTGTTGGTTCCAACGGTAGTGGTAAATCAACTTTGCTTCGTCTTATTCTGGGGTTGTATGAACCCACTGGAGGACGAATACTTATAGATGGTGTGGATATATCACAATTCTCTCGCACGGAACTCTCTACGTGGATAGGGTATGTTCCACAGGATTATATGTTATTTTCTGGTACCGTTCGTGATAATATTTCTTGCCGTCAACCTAATATATCTGACGATGAAGTAGTAAGAGTTGCAAAGGTTGCAGGTTTGCATCAGTTTATTGTTAATATGCAAGATGGGTACAGCACGGAAATAGGAGAAGCAGGTTTACGCCTTTCATCTGGTGAGCGTCAACGTATAGCAATTGCGCGTGCACTTGTTGGTGATCCACCCATACTTCTTCTTGATGAGCCATCAAGTACACTTGACCATCAAGCAGAATTAGAATTGAGACAAACACTCACATCAATTGGTAAACAAAGCACTATTATTATCGTCACTCATAGTCCGACTCTTCTTGCATGCAGCACTAATATAGTGGCATTGGATAAGGGCCGAATTAATGTTGCAGGAACGTCTATAAGTGATTTCCCTTGGCTATTCAGTATTGATGCTAAACTTTCACATACTGCGCCCTCTCAATTTGTGGAGGTAGAGGAGCAAAAAGGTAAAAGAATTGGCACTAAACATGAAATTTCGCAAGCGCAGACACAAACAAAGTTCTCAAAGAAACAAAAAAAACTTATAGCTGTACGAGCAGTAAAGTCGTCACCAGCAAGTGCCCCTGTTATTTCACAAACTATTGACCAAAAACAAGCAAAGCAGCCAAATATAAACAAGAACTCAACAAATACTCCAAAATCACCTGACAAAAGAGATAATAAATTATGACATTTAACAAGCTTGACACGCTTGTTGAGAAGAACTCTACGCAAAATTGGCGCCTGACAGCGTGGCTAATAATGCTTCTGCTTGCCTTCCTTTTAATTTGGGCTAATTTCTTAACAATTAGAGAGGTGACAGTTGCCTCAGGGGTATTTGTTTCACCAGGCGGCATAAAAAAAATTAGGCACGCTGAAGTCGGAATTGTTGAGGGAATTCACGTTAAAAATGACCAGGTTGTTAATGTGGATGCTCCACTGATACTAATTAAGGCTTCAGAATCTGGAGAAAATCGAGAAGAATTAAAGGCTCGACTTGATAAATTATTCTTATTAAAGATACGCCTTAATGCTGAGGTTCAGGGTAAAAATAATCTAGAATACTCAGAAAAACACGAGAAAAGTTTGTCGAAAGAAATTATTTTACAGCGTCAAAAATTTGATGCACGGCGGTTGCAAATAGAGTCATTAGCAAGTTTGTTTGCCGAGAAAGCTAAATTAGCTCGTAGGGAAGTAAGAGAATTTGAGGAACAGCTCAGAGCTGTAAAGAATAATTTGCGAATGAGTATGAAGCGTTATGCAATGTCAAAGAACTTACTAAATGACGGCCTAATTATTGAGTCAGAGCATTTGCAATTAGAATCCGAATTGCAGCGATTAAAAGTTCAAGAGCAAACTCTCAGTTCTTCTATACCGCAAGCAAAAGAAAAAGTTATAGTTGCTGAAACACAAATTAGAGAATTGACAAATCAATTCCGAAGTAAATCTCAAATAGAGTTAGCCAAGACAGAAAAAACAATTGTACGTATTGAGAAATTACTTGCTTCCCCGGATGATCAAGGAATGCGTACAATGATTCGGTCGCCAATCAATGGTGTCATAAAAAACTTGATGTACGAAAGCGTTGGCAATGTTATTCGCCCAAATGAACCAATCATGGAGATTGTTCCTACGGAAGTTTCTCTTGTTGTTGAGGCAAAGCTTAAACCGGCAGACAGACCATTTGTTGTTTCAAACCAATCGGCAATTGTAAAGTTATCGGCATATGATCATGCCCGTTTTGGTGCCCTAAGAGGCAGCGTAACTAGTGTTTCTCCAGTTGCCAGTATTGATGAAAGTGGTAAGTCCTTTTTTAAGGTTTTTGTGCGAACATATAAATCTTTTCTGGGTAATGACCCGAGGAATTTTAAAATTTCACCCGGCATGCTTGCAACTGTTGATATTTATACTGGTGAAAAAACACTCATGGATTATTTAATTACGCCAGTTATGCAACTAAACCAAAAAGCGTTTCGAGAGCGATAGGCGAAGATTTTAAAAAGGTATAGCATCTTCTTGCCGTGATGGGTGTTAAGCATTTAATATATAATTTATATGATTCTGCGCTAAGTTATTTACATTGTTTTCTTTGGTTTTAATTTTTTTTTTGGGTATGAAATTTTAATAGCAACGTGTGATTGGGAAAAAATATGTCAATATCCACTGTCATTGCAATTATAGGCTGCTTCGGTCTATTTGCTGGCTCCATTATCATAAGTACAGATAACGTTGCTGTTTTCCTCAGCCTTTCAAGTTTTATAATGGTTTTTGGTGGTACAATGTCTGCAATGTTCATATCTTATGAACCCCGTTATGTAATATTATCAATAAAATTGATCTTTAAAATATTTGGGGCGCCTAGTATGGGGCGAGATATGTTAAAGGCAGAAATTGGTCGCCTAATAAAATGGTCTTACGCCGTTCAAAAGAACGGTGCTCCTGCATTAGAGTCAGAATCAAAGAGCGCCATTAAGGGAGACCGTTTCATGAAGTTTGGCGTTGAAATGGTTATCAGTGGCTACACAGGAGACGAGGTTCGTGAAATTTTGACCAATACGGTAGAGACAACATACGGACGCAATACTGTTCCTGTAGCAATAATAAAGGATATGGGTGCAGGTGCACCTGCTTTTGGTATGGTTGGAACACTTGTTGGACTCATTGTTATGTTGGGTGCTATGGGAGGCGATCCATCTCAATTGGGCGCTGGTTTGGCCGTTGCTATGATCACCACACTCTATGGCGTATTCTTTGCTCGGGTTATTTTTATGCCGGCAGCGTCAAAAGTTCAACAGCGGGAGCAAATTATAAAATTCAGAAACTATATAGTTCTTGAGGGTTTAGTTATGCTGGCAGATCGTAAAAGTCCACGTTATATCCAAGATAAGTTAAATAGTTTTATAGATCCGGCCATTCACTTTGATATTGATAAGATGAAAAAGTAGCTCGCTAGAAGTGAGGGAATAATAACTAATGGCACCAAAGCCAGAACCACCAGAAGAGGCCCCTGACGAGTCATGGATGGCAACATTTGCTGACATGGTTACTTTGCTGATGGCTTTCTTTGTAATGTTGTTAAATTTTTCGAAAATTGATATTCCAAAATTTGAGGCTGTTGCTGCTGGTATTGCTAATGAAATAGGTATGGGCGAAAATGAGGCAGAGCAACCTGTTGAACTAATGAGGCAAGCTGTAGAAGATGTTATCGTTGAAATGCAAGCTGACCAGGTTGTGGATGTTGAAACTGATGAGGATGGGAGTCTAGTAATCGAAATGGCTGCTGCGGCATTTTATAAATCAGGTTCGGCAGAATTTAGGGCCCAAGCATTACCTGTGCTTCAAAAAATAGCTGAACTTTTAAATGCACCGCGCTTTAAGGCATATCAAATAGAGGTTGCTGGTCATACTGACGATGATCCTATTAGAACTGCCAAATTCCCATCTAACTGGGAGCTTTCAGCGGCGCGGGCTACTAATATTGTTCGCTACTTTATATCTTTGGATATGGATCGCCGTCGTATGAAGGCCGCAGGCTTGGCTGATACTCGCCCCAAGTATCCCAACAGAGACAAAGAGGGTAACCCAATCGTCGAGAATCAGCTAGAAAATCGGCGGATAGTTATGACTGCTACTGCTATGTCTCTACAGGAGCGTGCTCAAGTTTTTGGTGATGCTAAATATGGATTAGTTAAACAAAAAATGGGTGAGCAAGAAGATGAAAAAGAAAAAAATAAAAAAACTTCCGTCAATTCAACAACTCAAATACCTAAAAAAAAATAAACGTTAATCCAAGCTAATGATCATTCCTTCACGTGCAACAAAGCAATTTTCTGATGTTGAAAGGGCTTCAGCCTCAATACCATCCATGAAGTCATCATCGTGATTAGGGTCGTGGTGAAAAATTGCAAGTTTCTTGACGTTTGCAGACTGACAGAGTGATAGACCTTCGTTCCAAGTTGAATGTCCCCAGCCAGCCTTGGTTAAAAATTCCTC
>CACKCT010000036.1:0-12242 GCA_902598645.1 Rhodospirillaceae bacterium
GGCTACTTTGATCAGTTATATTCCTCATGATTTAGGAATAATTCTACTTATGAATTTTGATAGGTAAAATATATTAACACATAGTTTTCAGATGGAAACATTTATGGAAATTGGTGATGAAAAGTGTTTGAAAAAACAGGTCTATTAATAAAAGGAGTGATTTGGTAATATCTGAGAATCACAAGGTTCGTTGAAATAACTTGATACAGATTATATTTATCATTAGCCAAAGGGGGGGATAGATGGATTGGTTAAATCGTTACTTTGGAATTGAAGCAAAAGGTAGCACGGTTCGAACTGAGGTTCTTGCCGGTTTTGCAACGTTTCTTACAATGGCATACATTATCGTAGTTAATCCCAGTATTCTCTCAAAGGCGAATATGGACTTTGGCGCTGTGTTTGTTGCCACGATTTTGGCTGCGGTTGTAGGCTGTTCGGTTATGGGCTGGTGGGCAAAATGGCCTGTTGCTCTTGCGCCCGGCATGGGACTCAATGCTTTTTTTGCCTTTGGCATTGTATTGGGACTTAAACAACCGTGGGAAGTGGCTCTTGGTGCTGTATTCGTTAGTGGTATTCTTTTCCTTGTATTGAGTTTGACTGGACTTCGAGAATGGGTCATCAACTCTATTCCCAAATCTCTCAAACTTGGTATTGGAGCAGGTATTGGATTATTTTTAGCTATAATTGGCTTGAAAAATGCTGGTGTTGTTGTTGATAATCCAGCGACTTTAGTAGGTTTAGGTGATGTCACAGGCTTACCGGTAATCCTGTTTGCTTTGGGGTTCGCTATTATGGTAGTGCTTGATAGATTACGTGTTCCTGGTGGCATCATTATTGGGATCTTAGCTGTAAGCATTATAGGTTGGATCATTGGTATTGCCGACTTCCAAGGTGTTGTAAGTGTGCCACCAAGTCTGGAGCCAACATTGTTTAAACTCGACATTGCTGGAGCATTAACAGCGGCTATGATAGGTGTTGTTTTCGCTTTTCTTTTTGTCGATTTTTTTGATACCGCTGGCACGCTCACTAGCGTAGCTAATCTGTCAAATAAAATTGGTCCTGATGGTAAAATCGAAGGTGTGGGCAGGGCAGTAATAAGTGACTCTTTTGCAACTATTGCAGGATCACTATTTGGGACATCTAATACTACCTCTTACATTGAGAGTGCCGCTGGTATCAAGGAAGGCGGGCGAACTGGGTTGACTGCAGTCGTTGTATCCTTGCTATTTCTTTTGTGTTTAGTTTTAGCACCTCTGGCTCAGAGTATTCCTGCTTTTGCTACAGCGGCAGCTTTAGTTTTTGTTGCAACTTTCTTTGTACGAAACATCATTGAGATTGACTGGGACGATGCAACTGAATTTGCCCCTGCGATGCTAGCCGCAATATTAATGCCATTAACATTTTCAATAGCAAATGGAATTGCAATAGGGTTTATTACATACGCTGTCGTTAAGGTTGCGAGTGGCCGTGTGGCTGAGGCTAGCCCGGCGGTGTTATTGGTGGCAGCTCTGGGTGTTCTTCATTACGTATTTGGTTGAAGGGTATCAAAATGGTCGAGAAATACTTCATCACGGCCAATGAACTTTTGCATGACTCTTATCATCTGGGACATCTTATATTGGATTCTGGTTTCACGCCGAACTATTTAGTAGGGGTTTGGCGTGGTGGTGCTCCAGTTGGAATTGCCGTTCAGGAGTTACTTGAATATCATAGTGTTCCAACAGATCATATTGCCATAAGAACTTCATCATATGATGGCATAGATAAACGTCGGGACAATGTGCAAGTCCATGGTCTGCATTACATAATAGAAAACGTGAATGCTGAGGACAATCTGCTGATTATAGACGACGTCTTTGATACTGGGAACAGCGTTCAGGCTATCTTGGATACAATTAGAAATTTGTCTCGGCTAAATGCGCCTTCAATGAAAGTGGCAACAATCTATTATAAACCGGGTAAGCGCAAAGTTGAAACAACACCCGATTTTTATGTTCATGAAACTGAAAAGTGGCTGGTTTTCCCCCATGAATTGCATGGGCTTAGCAAGCAAGAAATTGAGAATAGCAAACCTTTTGCATTAAAGCGTCAAGGATTTCGTGATTTGAAATCTGCATGATGTTTTATTAACGTACTAAACTAGTTTTTTTATAGCTAATTATACTTGAGAACGCCCATTATAGAAGTTACTAAACCACCGTCTCCAAACTATTAAAGTGCCTCAAGAAGGATCATTTATGGAATTACTGTTTTTATTGGATTTTCACCATATCTATTTTTATCTTCATTACCCTTTAAACAATAAAGAACTACCAACCAGATAGTACCAACTATTGGAATTAATGAAATCAATAACCACCATCCAACACGGTTTGTGTCGTGGAGTCTTCTGACCCCAACTGCCAAGTGAGGGATAAAAATAAGCAGTAAAAAAATGCCAGAAAAAACACCCAGTCCGCTCTCTTCGTCATAGGTATTCGAGACAAGATCAAATACTGTTAAAATGATTATTCCAAAGATGCTAAAAAGTGTGAATAACCAATATTCCTTTCTTGGTGCTCTGGTGGAAAAGTCAAAGTATTTACTTGTTATGCATTTAATGACGCTATTCATGTTTATACAAACTACTCCAGCTATTTTTTAGTCAAGTAAGGTACGTTTCACAGCTGTCTTCCAGCCAGCTAATAACTTTGCACGTTCAGATGTCTTCATGTCAGGTTTAAAGGAATGATCCAGCTTCCATAATTGTGCGGTTGTTTCTAGAGAGCTGATTTGCTGACTGCCCAGTAGGGCCAATACTGCTGCCCCCCAAGCAGTAGTTTCTGTTATAACAGGCCTGTCTATCTGTTGGTCAAGAATATCTGCCATGAAGTCAAGAAGCCAGTCATTTTTGACCATTCCACCATCAACTCGCAGATTACTTGGCTCAATTCCGTCAGTCCGCATCGCCTCAACCAAGTCATATGTCTGATAGGCAACAGACTCAAGTGCAGCTCTTGCAAAATGGGCTGGTCCCGTATTTCTTGTTATACCATAAATTGAACCGCGTGCGGAGGGCGCCCAATGCGGTGCGCCTAAGCCGGTTAAAGCTGGCACCATGTAGACGCCGTCATTGCTTGTAAGAGATTTTGCAAGTTTCTCACTTTCTGTTGCATTGCTCACTAAACACATTGAGTCCCGAAGCCATTGAACAACAGCTCCGGAAATAAAAATAGATCCTTCTATACCGTATGTGGTCTTACCATTAACCTGGTAGGCGATAGTGGAAAGTAAATTATTTTTGGAAGTCAGGCAGGCCGTACCGGTATTAGCTAGCATGAAACAACCTGTACCGTATGTTGATTTAATGCAGCCTTTTGTAAGGCAGGCTTGCCCAATAGTTGCTGCCTGCTGGTCACCGGCGACTCCGCAAATAGGCAGGTTTTTTCCAAATATTTCCGGCAAACAATCACCAAAGTGACTGGCACTATCTAAAACAACAGGAAGCAGGGATAAGGGAACATTAAAAAGGGCACACAATGTATCATCCCACTTACCTTTATGGATGTTGTAGAGATTGGTGCGGCTGGCATTAGTGGCGTCTGTTACATGGCTTTTTCCACCAGTCATCTGCCAGATCAAAAAGCTATCAACTGTTCCAAAACAGAGCTCGCCTTGCTCAGCTCGCCTGCGTGCACCTTCAATATGATCCAGAATCCAAGAAATTTTAGTTGCGCTGAAATAAGGATCAAGAACCAAACCTGATGTGTTGCGGATGGTGTCTAAACATCCTTGTTCCTGAAGTTTTTTACAATTGTTTGCTGTACGCCTATCTTGCCAGACAATCGCATTATAGACCACTTCTCCAGTTTTACGATCCCAGATCAATGTGGTTTCACGTTGATTTGTTATTCCTATGGCCGTGATGGTTTGGCCAATCTCATCTGCTTTTGCAACCATTTCACGCCCGACTTTTAGAACCGTTTTCCACAGATCACATGGACGATGTTCTACCCAACCATCCGCTGGAAATACCTGTTCAAATTCTTTCTGACTAACGCCCAAAATATCTGCCTGTGGTGAAAACAGGATGGCACGTGAGCTGGTTGTTCCTTGGTCAATAGCCAGAATGGCACCTGTCGTTTTCGTCATCTCATCACCATTTTTTTGTCTTACTTCGACCCGTATGCCTCAGAGTAATTATTATTAATTTCACAACTCATTATCTATTTTGACGTGACTTTGTAGTTCTGTACTTTGCGCAATGTATTCTCTCCTCGGGCTTCCATTAAACGAAAGGACGATCTTTAATGCCCCCAAAACCCGTATATTTAAGCTCTAGAAATTTTTCAATGCCATACTTTGATCCTTCACGGCCAACGCTTGACTCCTTGATCCCACCTATTGGTGCAACTTCATATGAGATGTTGCCAGTATTTACACCGATTATGCCGAATTCAAGGGCTTCTGAAACTCGTCAGACTCGGCCAATTTCTCACGAGTAGAAATAAGCTGCTAATCCAAAAGGTGTATCATTTGCCAAGACTAGCGCTTCCTCCTCATTTTTAAAACGGTAGAGGGTAGCTATTATTTTATATATTCTTTTTTCAAATGTTTAATGGAAACCCTTTCTAAGTTAGTGTGGAATTCAGATGATTATTACTTTTCAGTTTGTTGAGGCCAATAGATAAGTTTGCATCAAACCGTGCGTTTCCCTATTCCTCTATCTTTTTCGAAACTTGTTATTATAATAATTTTGCATAACTTTTGGGTACTTGGTGAATGGCAAAATATATTAAATTTGACAAAAATAGAGAAGAACCTTTCCCCATTTCCCGTTCAGGTATAGACCAATTCCTCCGCTGTCCAAGAACCTTTATCCTTCATAGAAAGTTCGGTCTCAAACCCCCATCAATGGTTCCGCTTACCCTTGCGGTTGCGACTGACCATCTCCTCAAGAATGAGTTTGATGGCTACCGAGAGAAGCAATCCTCAGAACATCCAATCTTTGAGAAATTCAATCTTGAGGTTATCCCATATCAACATCCCGAAATTGAGGATTGGAGAAACAACTTCAAAGGCATTCGTTATTTAGACGAGGCAACCAACCTTGAGGTGTTTGGGGCTGTCGATGACGTATGGGAAGATATTAATTCAAAAGAACTCTATATCGTTGATTACAAGTCGACCTCGAAACAAGGTGACCCAGATATCGAGAGCGGTTGGGGTTCTGGATACAAGCGACAGATGGAAGTCTACCAATGGCTATTCCGTAAAAAGGAATTTCCCGTCTCTGATTTAGGATATTTTCTTTATGTGAACGGTATTAAGGGCGATAATGGCTTCTATTCTGACCATCAAGGCTATGAGGACATGGGCTTTATGGAGTTCAAGACAACTCTTATTCCCTATACTGGGAACTCTGACTGGGTTTCGGACACCCTTTTACACATTAAAGAAACCCTGATGGACGATAAATTGCCACCAGCCAACGAGAGCTGGGACGATAACCGGTATTTCTATGAGCGACTTCAGCTTGAGCGAGAGTTGGGAGAGGTTTGAATGGATGCTATTGTATGGGGTTTTTTGCTAATTTTTTTGTGTAGCCCACTAAAATTTCGTTCTTTTTCCGGGACATTGTTCAAATAATAAAGACCAAGCATTCAATAATCTGTCATAATCAACTAAATACTGACCTGGATTAAAATAGACTTTTTTGGCGGTTTCCACATTAAACACCTTTGAATGAAGTCCATATGCACTAATGATTTCTGGATAAATTCTAAAGGCTGTTTGGTTTAATTTTCTAACGTTGAATGGTGTTTTGTTTTTCCCTAACCAATCGGCAGAACCGACTGGTTGAAGTGTGCATTTTTTACCTTTCAATGCATACCAGTAATTACTCTTTTTACCCTCAGGGTCACCGGATGTTGTATAATTTAAAACCTGTTCTGCCAGGGTTTTTTCTCTTGTACTATACAAATCAAAAGTTTGTTTATCAGCTTTCAATTTTCTTTTTTCTTTAAAAGCAATTGATAATTTTGATGTTGCATCATACTCAGATCTAAAAACATCTGTTAAAGAAGTACTATCGGCAAGCGGCCAACCGCCACTCTTCGATGTTCCCCCATAAATTTTTTGAACAAATTGATAGGTTTTTTCTTTATTCAATTCCTGAAAAGAACTGCCAACTACTTCCCGTTTGTAATATCTGCCATTCTCAATATCCAATGAATGTACAATTTTTCCTTTTCTAAAGACCAAACGTGTTCGATTATGTGGTTTTCCCTTATAGATACCATAAGTTCCGTAATTTTCATTTTTTGATTTATCTTCAAAGGTATAAAAGTTTAAAACCCCATTTTTTACATCATGTGCAGCTACAAAGGGTTGATGAAGTACAGCTAATTTATCTCTCCGGTCCGAATGCGCATAATAAAAATCCTTAAATTCTTTCTTTTTGATAGTAAATGAAAAAATGAATTGGCGACCCACATAAACAATAGAGAATGGCTCACCACCTTTCTTAGTAACCAAGAAATGGCCAACAACATCTTTAAATTCTAATTCTTGATTAAATTCTTTGTTCCCAAAATATTTTTTTAGAAATTCGTCTTTTGATATTTTTTCTCCAAAAGCAGACATAGGAGATAAAAATATCAAAGTTGCAAAAATAAATATCATCCTGATCGCCGCATAAAACATCACGATAATGTCCTTTGCTCCGTTTTCCAATTTACTCGATTGATTGTAATACCTAATTTATAGTTTTTGCACAGAATAATATCTTCCTACAACCATAGCTATCCACGGTACCAACACTAATTTCCACGTCGTACATATCCATTTGGAGTTATTTAATCTTAAGGAAATTCTTAGGCATCGTATAGATGGTTGCTTATCCATCCATTATTGGGACTTTATTCTGAAAATACTTAACTCCCGCCTTTGTATTATCTCTTACTCTCTTATCTACAACTGTGCTTTGGACATAACACTCTATCCACTAAAGTTAGGTTTTGTACAAACCTCATTTTTCTACTGTCTAATGTTGTAAGTGAGTGACGTCTTTAAATCAGAATTAGGACTTAAAACTATCCGAACAATTAACTTCTATCCGCAACCTCTATCCACTATGGGACATACTGTGAGGGTGCTGATAAGGAGGGCATCATTCTTTACAATAATCTCTGAATTTTGCCCTTTGTTTGAATCCTCAGACAAAACTCTCAATAATTATAAAGCGGTTAAATTTTTACTTTGAAGTGACTTTGACGAAAACGATTTGCTGTAACGTATTGATTTTAACAATAATTTTACTATATACTATTCCCACTCAATGATACTTATCTTGTAACCTATTGATATTATTGGATTTTATTTTCACTTGGAAGTTACTTGGAAGTAATCTGTTTTCGTGAGCAATTTCAATAGGTTAGTATGTTACCAAGTTGGAAATAGGACTATAGCAGACTGCTGATCCAATGTCCCACGATTTAGGTGGGGCAAGTACCAAACATCCCTGTAACCCGAATGTGTGACCATCCTAGACCCTCTCAGGGGTATGTTTGGGTTACGACCTAAATAGTTTCATGAGTGTGGTGATGATGGGGGGTATTCCGACCTCTGGTAAATCAACAATCGTGAAACGTGTCATCAAAGGTTTGGAGACTCCAGATATGGTCGAACCGATGACCCTTTTCCCCTGCCAGAGACACGGTGATATTTTAGTAGTTGGTAGATATCCAGAAGGTCAAATGTTCGGGGGTACAGATCGACTCTCATACGGTGCAATCAGTCACTTCTCAAATTTCATTCTTCAAGAATATCCGAAACATCGACACATCATCATAGAGGGAGATCGTTTCTTCACATTGAAGAACATAGAATGGTTAGTCTCTCAGCATTGTCGATCCAGAGTTTACGTCCTTCAGATCAGTGCAGAGACAGAACAGAAACGTCACTATTACCGAAAGGATACCCAGACAGAGAAATGGTTGAAGGGTAGACGAACTCAGATACAGAATATCCTCACCAACCTAGTCCTCATGGAACAACTCAAGGTGAGGTGCACAGAGACAGATCAGGATACTCAGAACGTGGTGAGGGAGATCAGAGACCTTCTATCGAATTAATTATTCCATGCGGTGCACTTGGTTCTCTCACCTCTCACAAAATAAATGCAACGTCTCACCTTCCCATCTTTCATGTGGAACACCGTATTTTCTGAATCGACTGCAATCATCTCATTACCACCCATGATCCCTGCCTGTGCTTCGATGTCAGGTTTAAGGTCGAATGCGATTACACCCAGAAACAAGAATATTCCTGTCAGTAGTACCTTTGTGTATGTGTCGATCTTCATGATCTATCCCCCTTATAAAATGGAATATGAAATCCGTAAGATAAATTGGATTTAGATCATAAATAACTGTGTAGACTCTTCATAAGGATGAATCTTCATACTTAGAGATTGGGTTCTACATCAAACATTCTCTAGAGGTTTTAATTGGAGGTTCTAGAGGTGTTGATCACTCCAGTTTGCGAAACAAAAGAGAGTCCTCATGACACCCCTCATGAGGACTTTCGTTTGTATTACACCAGTTCCCAAGACCCCTAAATAAACTCAGAAGGGAATGGGTGTCTCCTGAGTTGTCTCATCAATCGGTGTTACCTAACACCTATTTCCCTTCCTCAATTGTCAGACACCCTTCGGACACAGTTCTGAAGGGTGTTTTCTTATGCGTAATAAAAAGATGAAAATAAAGGTGGGGTCGTTATGAGATAAGTCTGCGGTCTATGAACTCAAAATACGAAGGTGAGATTTCTCACCATCGTTCAGGTCTTTTCATCCTCTTAGTATCCGTTCATAGTATAAAGATGACGAAAAATATCATCATACCTCTGGTTCTAATGTGCCTTATGTCATTCCCTGGTTGGGGTGTGACATACGATGACTTGGTGAAACGTGAAGGTCTGTATTACAAGAAATTCTCTGACATTCCGTTTACGGGTGAAATGGTGAGATACCACGACAACGGTCAGTTATGGAGAAAGGGTAACTACAAGAACGGTAAGGAAGAAGGAACGTGGGTCTATTACTGGGACAACGGTCAGTTACGAATGAAGGGTAACTACACGAACGGTAAGGAAGAAGGAACGTGGGAGTATTACCACAAAAACGGGCAGTTAAAAGGAAACGGTGATTACAGGAACGGTGAGAAAGAAGGAACGTGGGTCTGGTACTGGTCGAACGGTCAGTTAGATCACAAGGGTGACTACAAAAACGGGAAGAAAGAAGGTTATTGGGAATTCTACGACTCTAACGGAAATTCAGACGAATATGCAGGAACCTATCGTAACGATAAGAAATTTTCTGATTAGATGAAGAAAAATATCATCATCGGTTTACTGATACTGGTTCCTATCATCCTTACTCCTGTTGTGTATTTCCAACACGACAGGATTGAAACCTTATTCAGTCCACAGACCGCAGACGGGAACTCCCTGATTCAAAGGGATGGTCTGTATTACCAGAAATTCACTGAAGAACCCTTCACTGGTGAGGTGACGGGTAAACAACGTGGGAAAATAGTGAAAGGTATTAGAGAAGGAACGTGGGTCAGTTATTGGGACAACGGTCAGTTAGATTACAGGGGTAACTACAAGAACGATAAGAAAGAAGGAACGTGGGTCAGTTATTGGGACAACGGTCAGTTATGGGACAAGGGTAACATCAAGAACGGTAAGAAAGAAGGAAGGTGGGTCTTTTACGACTCAGGTGGAACCAAAAGAATAACCGCAGACACATACGGATGGGATGAAGGTTCGGGTGTCTATCGTAACGGTAAGAAAGTCTCTGATTAAACTGTAGAATTGTAATTTATTGCTATATTACAATGACTTAGACTCGACAAAACCTGTTCGATTTGTTACTGTCATTGAGTAATCCCCAACAATCGAAGAGGTGCAAAAATGACCAAAAAAGTCGTTATCTATACTCGTGTCTCGACCCTCGACCAGACGGTGGACAATCAGTTGATCGAACTTCGAGATCACTGTTCCAAAATGGGATGGGAGATTGCGAAGGAATATGCAGATGAAGGTTTGTCGGGAACATTATCCAGAGACAAACGTCCTGCCTTCAACGAAATGATCAGAGATGCATATCGTAAACGGTTCGACCTAGTGGTGTGTTGGGATATTTCTCGTATTGGTAGGTCGATGAAGGAACTTGTTCTATTTCTATCCGATATGAAAGACAGAGACATTGGTATCTGTTCAGTCCGTCAGGGGTTCGATACTTCGACCACGATGGGTGAAATGATGTTCCAGTTTGTCGGAATACTATCCTCATGGGAACGTGAGATGATCAGAGAGAGAACTCTTGCTGGTTTAGATCGTGCAAGGTCAGAGGGTAAGACACTAGGACGTAAGAGTGTCATTACCGATGAGATTAGTTCTAAGATCATCAATCTACGTTCAATAGGACGATCCATTCGGGACATTGCATCCGAGGTTGGTGTTAGTCGAGGAACGGTGTCCAACGTCCTTAATTGATATGTGCCAGGGGGTGTCCAAAAAAGGGGGTCTGAATTCAGAGAAAATGACCCCCAGAAACCCTCACTTTTTTAACCCCATATTTTTGTCCATTAGACGAACGATTATTGGACAGTGAAATGGAGATAGATATGAAAATTGATTTTTACTCAAAAGTTGTGATGACCGTGATTGCAGTTGCATTGGTCAAGATTGCATTCAGTGATGTGAGTTTGATTAATCCTGTTTCTGCAAGTTCTGGGAACAAAATCCAAATGATTGCAATCTGTGACCGATACGGAAACCGATGTGCTGGATTGAAGGACGGTATATGGAAATAGTCGTATTTAATTTAAGTCCACTTATCTGCTCGATCCTCTTCACCTCTATCCTTTTCGTGACATTCCAGATTGGAAGGTGGCACGGAATCAAAATTGTGATGAAAAAAATAGAAACTGAGATGGAACGTATGGGGGATTGAATATGATGAATCTGATTATAGGACTACTGATAGGTATGTGGATTGGCATCACATATCCCTCAAAGATAAATCAGGGTTATGAGGTTTTTAAAGAACTAGTGAAAACTGTCCTCTCTTAAATGGAACTTACCGAATGACCTACGATGAACTATCGGAGATCGTGAATAAGTCCTATCGGGAAACCAGAGACATTCGGAAGACAATGAAAGAGACAGGTGCATCCTTCGATGATGTTTGGGATATGACAGGAATGAAGGATTGGTTTGATTTCTATGAGACAGATGAGGATTAGTTCTTATTTCCGTCTTTGTCTTTACTCATAAACAAATACCAAGCATATAACGCAAAAGGGAGACCTAACCACGATTGCATTGCAAACAAAATCATTGCTATCAGTCCGAATATAAAAGTTTTCTTACTATGTGGTGTTTCTTCATTCCAACCAAACAAAAGACCCCCCCCTTAAAACTGACAATCTTTTTCTAACTCACCTACTACAGACTTCTTTTAGGATGAGTTCATCTACTGAGTCAGGAGAAGGATAACTCCATTCCTTACTTGGTTTATTAAACACTCGAGCAATTCCACCACCCATCGGTTCTTTGTGAATAGAAGAACTCAAACCCTTATACCGAAATAACTTACAATCACCTTGTCTATAAAATTTGACAGACAAATCCCCTAATGGGGATGGTTTCAAAAGATCAGTCAATCTCCAAAAATAAACAAACCCATCAACTTTTCGTATTCTCTCAAAATCCACATAGTAAGTTTTTCCACTATTTTTACTAACCTCCGTCCAACCAGCAAAACTGGTTGATGAGAACATCAGGGTGAATACGAGTGTGAATATGGTGAGTAGTGTTTTCATCTAGTCAGAGACCTTAACTCCATCCTTGTAGGTTCCTGTCTTTTCCTGATTAATAGTACCATCTATTTCATATATGTTCCAGTAACCTTCCTTCTGCCCATTCTTGTAGGTTCCTTTATAAAATAATTTTCCTTTACCCCAGTAACCGATCCAAGGACCGTTCTTCTTACCATCCTTGTATTGACCTTTAGATTCTATGCTATCACTTGAGTAGTAGACAACTCTCTCACCATCTAATATGTCTTTTTTGTAATTGCTTTTTGAACTTAAACCCCCACCTTCCCAGTACCCAAACCAAACACCATCTTTACCACCGTTCTTGTAGTTACCTTTGGAACGTAACTTTCCATTATCCCAGTAAGCAACCCAAAC
>CACKCT010000037.1:0-12117 GCA_902598645.1 Rhodospirillaceae bacterium
AATAACCGCCAATCAGCCTCGGTTATGATAGAGCCAACTAGGTATCGTGAATTCGATAGAATTTGTTCTAGCCAGTCGAGTGAACTAAACAGAGGTTCGATTGCATCTTCATATGCTTCCTGAGTAGTTGCAAAACCGGCTTTATAAACGCCGTTGTTTACTGTGTCATAGATACGCATATTGATGGCATCTATCTTAGCATGCAAGTTGGACGGATAGTAATCACCTGGCTTTGCACCGATATCATCGAATGCCGAATTAAACATACGTATTATCTCAGATGACTCATTAGAAACGATTGTTCTTGTTTCTTTGTCCCAAAGCACCGGAACAGTAACACGCCCACTATAATCCGGTGATGCCATAGTGTAGACTTGGTGGAGGAACTGAGTATTATTTATACTATCTGGGATTACACCATCACCGTTTTTAAAAGTCCATCCCTCCTCAGCCATGTGCCAGTGAACAACTGAAAGGGAGACCATTTCTTCAAGCCCTTTGAGTGTACGAAATATCAAAGTTCGATGCGCCCATGGACAAGCAAGGGAAACATATAGATGATAGCGTCCGGAAGAAACCTTGAAACCACCTTGGCCACTTGGTCCAGCTGAACCATCTTTCGTTATCCAGTTGCGAAATTGAGAATCTTTGCGCTTAAAATGTCCCCGATTAGATTTGGTATCGTACCATCGGTCAATCCATTTGCCATTTTGAAGTAGTCCCATGATAGTCTCTTAAAATCGCCCTTGTTCATAGTCTTGGAAGGCTTGTTGTACTTCTTGTTTGGTATTCATGACGAAAGGACCACCACGAGCTACAGGCTCATTAAGACGCTTTCCTGCGATAAGAAGGAAACGGCAACTTTTATCCTTTGAAGAAATTTTAACTTTATTTCCATTACCTAAAATACCAAGCATTTGTTTTGACATTTCTGTACCATCTATGCCAATTAGAACATTCCCCTCAACTATATATATAAAACCTGCGTGTGTGCTTGTTACTTCCTGCTCAAAAGTTGTGTCTTGATTGAGGCTAACGTCTAGGAATAAAGGCTCAGTAAGCTTATTTTTGATTACACCCAGCGTTCCTTTATCCGTCTTGCCAGAAATAACCCTGATAGTTCCACCTTTAGGTAGCATCTCAACGGGAATGTCGGTTGCTTTGAATTCTTGATAGTTTGGGGCTGAGTATTTCTTTGATGCGGGAAGGTTAACCCAAAGTTGAAAGCCTTGAAGAAGACCGTTCTCTTGCTCTGGCATTTCGGAGTGAACTATTCCGCGTCCTGCAGTCATCCATTGCACACCACCTGCTTTTATAACACCTTCGTGCCCAGCATTGTCTTTGTGACGCATGTTGCCAGCTAAGAGATATGTGACTGTTTCAAAGCCACGATGGGGGTGATTAGGAAAGCCTCCCAAGTAATCGTTTGGTTGATCGGAATTAAAAGTGTCAAAAAGTAAGAATGGATCAATCATATTTAATTCTTTTGAACCAATGAAGCGAATTAGTCGAACATCCATTCCATCAGATGTAGATACTCCTGAAGTCAGCTGAGATACGCCCCTAACTATTTTGCGCCTTGCTATATTTTTTTTAAAATGGTTCATAACTATCTTCTAATATAAATTTGGGTTACATCCCAGTTGCAGTTTTAGGTATAGGATTGCATGTGGTGTGATTATTTAAAAAATACAAGTCGTTAATATCACTTGTAGTCCTTTATTGGTCTTTAGAAATTGGTAATCTTTCAATAGTTTGTGGCTTAAAACAGGAGAGAACTGTGCATATGTCCAGACAGTCTTCTGATATTACTTTTTTCTTATTAGCTCAATGACTGTATAAGAGCTATGCGAATTTGACTAAAGAAGGTCTCTAAATTCCTGACAAAATTTAACTTCTTATTTAAAATATTAGTTTTGAGATGCACGGCGTGAACCTTAAGAAGCGAGGCTAGGAGCAGAATGTACTTTGATTCAAGACTCTGGGAATATACCAGAGGTGTCCGGTTCCGAATTTTTACTGCGTCTGCGATAGGTATTTTAGCAGTTTTTTTTGGTATCGGTCGTCTTGCGTTACTGGGATGGCTTATATCCCGCATCTTCCAAGGGTTGCCTCTCGAACAACTGATACTTCCAGCTGTAGGTGTGGCTGTCGTGATGGTTGCACGCGGGGCTCTTGAGTATTTGCGTAACATGGTTGCGCACCATACTGCGTCAATGGTTCAAGTGCATCTTCGTACTGTGATCTACAATAAAGTTGTAGAGCTTGGTCCATCCTATTTTGGTATGGAGCGAACTGGTGATGCAATTTTGGCGATGATTGATGGAGTGGAGCAACTTGAAATTTATTTTGGACAATATCTACCGCAGTTGATTATCTCAACGCTGACACCGTTTCTGATTTTTTGTTTTGTGGCTTTTCTTGATGTGCCAGTAGCTTTGGTGATGCTAGCAGCCGCCTTGGTGACTTTGATTGCACCACAAATATTTCAAAGTTGGGATAAAAGAAGCAGTCTTGCGCGTGCGCGTGCCTACAAAGCGTTTGCGGCAGATTTCTTAGATTCGGTTCAAGGTCTTACTACTTTAAAAGCGTTTGGTCAGAGTAGAATGCGTGCAAATACCTTGAAAAAAAGAGCAGTGGAACTTTTTAAGTCGACCATGTGGGTGCTAGCGACTAATTCCCTTGCTCGGGGAATCACGGACACTGGAATTACCGTTGGTGCTGCTACTACACTAGTGCTCGGTGCAATTCGTGTAGTAGATGGCGATATGGATCTTGCGGTGCTGATTGTGATTTTGATGCTGGGTGTTGAAGTTTTTCGCCCACTTAGAGATATGCGTTCATTGATGCACAATGGAATGGTCGCTCAAGCTTCAGCTCAGACTATATTTAATCTTCTTGATTCGAAGTCAATTGTAACAGAAAATTTGGACCCTGTTGCGGGAGATAAACTGACGCCTAGTGTTTCATTTGAAAATGTGAAATTTTCTTATCCCGGTGGACGTAAGCCTACTCATCGAGGGCTCAACTTCAATATTAATGCAGGTGAGCGTGTTGGTTTTGTTGGTCCAAGCGGAGTTGGTAAGTCATCAATTGTAAAGTTATTGTTGCGTTTTTTTGATCCTGATAAGGGTGTCGTTAAAATTGGTGGATGCGATATAAGTAAACTTTCTTTTAATGAAATTCGTAGCCAGATCGCAGTTGTTAATCAGGACACATATCTGTTTCATGGCACAGTCCAAGATAACCTTCGGCTAGGAAAGCCAACAGCATCTTTAGATGAATTAAAAACTGCATGCAGAGCTGCAAATGCTGGAGAGTTTATCGATAAACTTCCAAACGGTTATGCAACAGTAATTGGTGAGCGTGGTATTAGGTTATCAGGTGGCCAACGACAACGTATAGCTATTGCAAGAGCAATTTTGCGTGATGCGCCAATCTTAGTTTTGGATGAAGCTTTGTCAGCTGTTGATGCTGAAAATGAAGCGGTTATTCAGGACGCTCTTGATCGATTAATGAGAGGACGGACAACACTCATCTTTGCTCATCGTCTCTCCAGCGTCATAAGTTCAGACCGCATTCTTGTTATGGATCAAGGGAAAATTACTGAGGATGGAAACCACAATGATTTGATGACCAGGCGGGGTCTCTATTATCGTTTGATGGCGGAGCAAGCTGAGGACGGTGAAAAGGAAGACGTCGAGTTTAACGGTATAAGACCGTTGGACACAGATACGGTTAACGTATCTGCTAATAGCCAACAAGACCAAATATCTTCGACTAGCGCTATCGTAAAAGCGGTAGGGTTAAGTTGGGCGGGAGCTATCTGCAAATTGATGAAATATATTTTGCCTTATAAAGGAAAACTTGCGCTCACTTTTGGGTTTGGTGTAGCCAGAGTATTCGCCTTTATTGGCATCGGTGCTGTAAGTGCACTGGCTGTTCGAGCTGTGAAGTTGGGTGAACCGTTTATGGACTTTGTATACATCTTGGTTGTATTGGCACCAATTGCAGGTATCTTTCATTGGCTTGAATCATGGGTTGCTCATGACATGGCTTTTCGCTTACTCACTAAGATGCGAATTGCCCTCTTTGAAAAGCTCGATCAGCTAGCTCCAGCATATATGGTACGCCGACGTACAGGCGATATGGTGGCAATGGTCACGCATGATGTTGAAACAGTTGAATATTTTTTTGCACATACAGTCGCACCAGCCTTTGTAGCAGTTCTTGTACCTAGTTTAGTTGTAGGCGTATTAATTTATTTTAGTTGGGAATTAGCTGCGGCGTTGGTACCGTTTCTTGGATTAGTTGCTTTGGGTCCCTTTTTGATGCGAAAGCGCGTAGACTCATTGGGCTCTCAGGCGCGAGAAGCTCTGGGAGAGTTGAATGCACATGCTCTTGATACAATCCAGGGACTTAGCGAAATCATCGCTTTTCAACGAGAGAGTGAGCACCGAGATGAGTTGGTCCTACGAACAAAAAGACACCATACTATTCGCTTGCCATTTTTTCGTGATCTTACCTTCCAAGCGTCCTTTCTTGAGGTTGCAACGGGATTGGGTGGTTTGGCTGTAGTTGTCGTTGGAGCGGGTTTAATCGACAATGGTCGTCTTGAGAATAGTTTTTTACCATTGCTAACTTTACTTTCAATGGCAGCCTTTTTACCAATTTCAGAGATTTCAAATGTCAGTCGGCAATTGGCAGACACGCTTGGATCAACACGCCGTCTCTACAAAGTCGATAATGAACCTGTTTCTGTGACGGATGGGAAAGGTGCTTCAGTATCCAAAGATTCTCTTAGTGGATTACCTGTGAAATTTGATGCTGTTGATTTTCAATATGAAGCTGGAAATCGTCACGCATTGCGCAGTGTCACTTTTGTAGCGCCTGCGGGTAAGACAATAGCATTGGTTGGGCCCTCTGGAGCAGGTAAAACAACTGTTGCTCATTTGTTGATGCGGTTTTGGGACCCAAATAATGGAGTTATTTACCTTGGTGGGCAAGACCTGAGAAATTATGCTTTGGATGAATTGCGAAGCAAATTGGCTCTTGTTGCGCAGGATACCTATCTTTTCAATGATACGCTTAAAGCTAATATATTGATAGCAAACCCTGATGCCAATGAAACAACTTTAAAGTTGGCTCTTCAAAGAGCTTCACTTGAAGTTTTTGTCAATGGTTTGCCCGATGGTCTAGAGACTAAAGTCGGAGAACGTGGCATGCGTTTATCGGGCGGTCAACGTCAAAGAGTAGCCATTGCACGTGCCTTCCTTAAGGATGCGCCAATTCTAATTCTCGACGAGGCGACATCGCATTTGGATGCGGTGAATGAACAAGCGGTTCGTAATGGACTAGAGGATCTAATGGCTAATCGCACAACTTTTGTGATCGCTCACCGGCTTTCAACTGTGCGAAATGCTGATATGATCATTGTTCTCAACGAAGGCCTCGTGATGGAAGTTGGCACCCATGATGAGTTGTTGGCAAAAGGTGGTCTTTATACAAAACTTGTTGACCATCAGTTGACAAGACCCAATAACTAAACAAAATTAAGTGCACAAACTTGAACTATTAAATCTTAATATAGTAGCAAACAAAGGATATTTTTTATTTACTCGTTGTTTTTCCGCTTGAAGCAAATTGACTAGTTCATTAATTTTTTTGATGGTATTTAAAGTAGCTACAAACAGTTTGTTTAGTAGAAAATCTTTTTTTACTTAATCTTAGTGTATGATTAGAAATGAGTTTTTCGGCAATTTTTTTTTGGAAAGTCCAATGGTAGAAGAAACAAATAGGCTTAAAGAGATAATTAGAGAATTTAAGGCACTTACTCTGACCATGAGCGCAGCAGCAGGTGCTGGTCATGTAGGTGGTGCACTATCAGGCGCAGAGTCGCTGATTGCCGTTTGGTTTGACAAATTCAACGTTAATATTGAGGATCCTAACAGAGACCGTTTCTTCCTTGGCCCCATGCACTTTACACCAGGAATTTATTCCTTATTAGTTAAAAAGGGATATCATGAGTGGAGAGAAACCGTCGGTTATCGTCGTTTTGGTAGCCCATTTGAGGGGCATCCAAATAATTTGAGGATCAAAGGGTGGGAGTTATCTGGCGGGTCGCTTGGCCAAGCTTTGGGTGTTGCTGTTGGTTCAGCTTTAGCTGCAAAAATTCGTGAACAAAATCATTGGGTAGTTACTCACAATAGTGATGGAGAGCTTCAAGAAGGAAGTATGTGGGAAGCAATTTTGTATGCGGGGACTCATAACCTAGATAATTTGATTACATTTTACGATATAAATCGCATTCAAAGTTACAACCGCATAGAAGAATGTAGTGAGGTCGAGCCAGTTGTTGATAAATTAAAAAGCTTCAATTGGAACGTTCTCGAGATTGATGGTAATAATCTTGATGAAGTCACCATCGCATACGACAAAGCAAAAAAGATAAAAAACGGCAAACCAACAGCTATCGTTGGACATACTGTGATAGGTAACGGTGTCTCCTTTCTCGAGGATAAAGTTTCATCTCACAATAAAGCACCTGCACGTGACCAGATACCTGATGCTTTGACAGAAATAGGTGTTACCTTCCCCCATGAAGAATTCTTTCATTTGGCCGATGAACACCAAAAACGTGTTACTGAAGAGTTGGATTTAGCAACACCAGGATTCGGTCAAGATTTTAATTGGAATGCTGGCAATGATTTGCAGGTTGAGTTCATTTGGACAGCAACTGGGATATCAGATGGATTTAGAGAGTGTATGGATGATGACGCAAACATTGTTACTGTAACACAAGACTCTTTTAAATTAATTGGCATTACCGAGGAGGATCGTCAGAAATATAAGTTAACTAATCAATTTTTTGATGTTGGTATAGCTGAACAGAATATGTCTACTGTTGCGGCTGGCCTTGCTAAGGAGGGCTTCACACCAATCACAAACGGTTATGCCCCTTTCGCCCTAGGTCGAGCTTATGACCAAATAAGGGTCAGCGTTGCTCATCCTCGTCACAATGTTAAATACTTTTTGACTGAGGGACTCCTTGGAGGTGATGGCCCATTTCATGAGTGTTTAGAAAGTGTCTCATTAGGCTATTATCTGCCAAATATGCAAGTTCAATGGCCTTGTGATACAATAGAAGCCAACAAAGCGACTTTGGCAGCTATTCGGGATGTTGATGGGCCAATTATTACATTACAGGAACGCGCACCGAAGCCGGTCGTGACCAAAGCTGAAACCCCATATGAGTACGGCGTTGCAAACATCATCACTTATAGTGGACGCCAGCCTGAATTTGTCGACTCCTTTGAGATAAATCTTTCTACAAAGTGGACAGGTAAACCAGCGGACATTGTAATTATTGCCTGTGGATCCCAAGTGAGTGAAGCAATGCGCGCTTCAATCATCTTGAAAGAAACAAGCAATATTAATGTGATTGTAGTTAATTTACACACAATAAAACCTCTGGATAAGCAAGGATTACTTAAAGCAACATCTGGTTGTCGAGGTATAATTACCGTTGCTCAGCAGCAAAAAACAGTATTGGGAAATATTGTTGCCGGTGTTGTTCTTGAGAGTGGCTTGAAGAACTTACCCACGTTAAATAATTTAGTAATGATGGGTGTTGATGATGGATATGGTGCAACAGGGAAACACAATGAGCTAGTCCAACATTTTGGACTTACTGCAGAACATATAGCCGAGAAGGCTCTTACTGTATCTGAGGATTAAAATATGAGTTTGGAGGATAAATTCCAAGGAAAAACACTGCTAGTCGGGATTACTGATCACTACCAGGCACCTTACGAAATTGAACAAAAGGCGTTTGGCGGGAAAGCAGAATTCATAAACTTCAACTCACGTGATGAGAATAGTTTTAGTGAAGAGATTTTGAGAAAACTTGATGTTCTCCTCGTTTTTCATGCACGCATAACAGAAAAAACCATCAAAAACTTGCATAACTGCAAAATCATTGTTCGATATGGAGTGGGAACTGATAATGTAGATCTTGATGCACTCAAGGGATTTGATATACCTCTATGTAACACACCTGATTACGGTATCGAAGAGATCGCTGCTACTGCTACAGCGCACTTGCTAAACTTATGGCGTCGAATATCTGCTTATGACATAGCCAGTCGCACAGATGATGGCAACTGGGCAAAAAATATTATCACACCAATAAAAAGAATATCTGAGTCTACAGTCGGGGTTATAGGAACTGGACGAATTGGGGCAACTGTAATACGTAATATGACGCCATATGGCTGTCGTATTCTTGGATTTGATGAATACCAACCTAAGTCTCACTCCAAAGAACATGGCTACATTCGTGCAGCGTCCTTGAAACAATTGTTAGCTGAGTCTGACGCAATTAGTTTGAATTGTGTACTCACCGAAGAAACTACTGGAATAGTAGACGGAGACTTTATCAAATCAATGAAGAAGGGAGCTCTTTTGGTTAATACAGCCCGAGGCGGACTCTTTAAAAATCTTGATGTAATAGAAGAAGGATTAAAATGTGGTCAATTAGGCGGTGTTGGCACCGATGTTCTACCTAACGAACCACCAGGAGGTCATGCACTGATTAGCGCTTGGAAAAACTATGAACCTTGGCTTTATGGTCGTTTCGTTGTAACACCTCATACTGCCTATTACTCTGAGTCTGCACTTTATGACATGCGTTTCAAAGCCGCAGAAACAGCTGCGCTGTTTTTGAAAGGTAATGAACCTAGAAATCGCATAGTTTAAATTATAGTCTCAACTCAGACTTGATCTGATGTTGATAAGTGATGATTTAATTCATCTTAAAAGAGTATATACAGTTTCTACAATTCTTTGCTTGTTTGGAATTACCATAACTTCGAGAGATGGGCTCACAGGAACTGGTGTTTCCAGTGCGCCAATTCGCTTAATGGGTGCTTTAATCTTATCAAATGCCAAATCTGCAAGCATTGCTGCAATTTCAGCTCCAAATCCTCCAAAGGTATTTGCCTCGTGTACAACGAGACATCGTCCTGTTTTACAAACCGAAGAGATCAAGGTTTCCTTATCAAGTGGCCTGAGCGTTCTAGGGTCAACAACCTCGACTGATATACCATCGTTTTCAAATAAATAATCTGCAGCTGCAATCGAAATTGGCACCATTGCCCCCATTGCAATTATGGTGACGTCATTACCCTCACGTTTTACATCTGCAAGTCCAAGAGGGATTAAGTATTGATCCACAGGTACAATAGACAAATCTTGATAAACACCTTTGGGCTCAAAGAAAATTACTGGATTTTCATCACGAATAGCAGATTTGAGTAGTCCTTTTAGATCATAACTATTGGATGGCATTACAACTTTCAATCCTGCAACATGTGCGAACATAGACTCATTGCTTTGGGATTGCTGAGGTCCTCCACTAGGTCTGAAACCAGACCAAACACGAAAAACTGCAGGAACAGATGTCTTTCCATCATAAAAATAGTTCATTTTTGCTGCAGTATTTACAATTTGATCCATTGCAACCAAGATTACATCCGCAAGGCCTAGTTCAACAACTGGACGAAATCCTTGAATGGCAGCTCCAATTGCTGCACCAACAAACCCACATTCTGAAATAGGAGTTTCAATAATCCTCATCGGTCCAAATTCATCTATCAAACCAATAGTAGTTCCTGTAAGACCACCAAATGACCCAACATCCTCACCCATAACAATGACTTTTTCATCACGTCTTAACTCTTCCATGAGGGTCTCACGAATAGCTTCTTGATATGTGATTTCCCGCATTTAACTATTTCCTAATCTTTTCAAAGATAAACATTTTCAGTAGCAATGTTACCTGGTGCATAAGGTGCATCTTCAGCAGCCTTGATTGCTTTTTTAATATCAGAGATTATTTTTTGATTTATTTTTTTTATATGGTTCAAATCTATATTGCCGTTTTTCAATAGTTTTTTTTCCAAGCGTGCGATTGGGCATTTTTTTTGCCATTTAATCAATTCTTCATCAGTACGGGCAAATTCTCTATCACCCGCAGTAGAATGAGGTGCCCATCTATACGTCTCACATTCGATAAGAGTTGGTCCCTTACCTGAACGAGCACGTGCGATAGCTTTTTGTGCAGCCTGATGGACAGTAATGACATTATTGCCGTCAATGCAATATCCCTCGATACCATAACCCTGAGCACGTGCAGAGATGTTTCCACCTGCAGTTGACAGTTCAATTGGTGTTGATTTAGCGAAGAAATTATTTTCACAGAAAAATACTATTGGTAATTTTCTAACACAGGCAAAATTCATCCCTTCATGAACATCGCCTCTGTTGACCGCACCATCCCCAAAAAAAGATATGGTAACATTATCGTTTCCTTCCAACTGATCTGCCAGAGCTGAACCAACAGCTAGAGGAACCACCGAGCCTACCATTGAAGTGCCTGAGAGGATTCCAAGATCTGGGGCGCCCATGTGATAAATTGGTATACGACCACGAGTAGGACCAGACTGCTTTGCATACAAACCAGCAAACAATTGTTCAGTACTAATCCCTCGTGACAACAAAACACCAAGCCCGCGATGAGTTATCATCGTTTTATCCTTCGAATTCAAATTATGGCAAACACCGGCTGGGACAGCTTCCTGGCCTATTCCGCTATGGTAGTTGGCATATAATCCTTCGGTGGCTTTTATAAGTGCCTCTTCTTCAAAACGACGAATTAAAAGCATATTTTTATACAGTTTAAGGAGATCTTCAGTGGGTAGCTTCATTAGTTTATCCTTTATCTAGATTACTTCCTAAAATGAAGACCCTGGTTGTGCAAGAAATTTAACTTCCTCATAGGTTGATGACCTGCCGAGAATTGAGTTGCGATGCGGAAATCTACCAAAACGTTCTATGATATTTCGGTGCCTGACGGCATATTTGAGGGTCCGAGGATCAGTATGTGTCTCAAATAACGGGATGGACCTATTTTGTATGCTTAAACTCTCACTATGCATCATAGGCATCAGCATGAAACGACGCCAGTCTTTACCTATTTGCTTAATAAAGTCACGATCAAGACATTGCAAACATAAAGACAAAGCTTTTTGGTCACCAATGAACGCGCGCGGTGTATCGCGGTAAATGTTTCTTGTGAATTGGTCGACCAGGATTATCAGCGCAAGGCATCCTTCTGCACTGTTGGCCCATTCATTAATTTCCTCATTTAGCGCGGCCGTAACTGTGGGCTCAAATCGCAACCTGATGATTCCATCGAATTTATCATCCTTTTTGAACCAATGTTTGGAAGTGGTCTCTTCAAACCAGAAAGAAAGCACATCCTTGGAAGTTTTTGTTTGAATAATTGTATGCCTCACTATATGCCACGTAACGGGTGAACCTCAACATGTTATAAGATATTTGGTCAAGATTGGGTACAAGGTGCTAGGACTTGACCACAATTATGTTCATTAACGTGATGCGACGTATTAAGTATTTAATTTAAAGTGTCATGTTCACATACCCGTATTACAATTGTTTCATTTGGTGATTTAGGGGAGGGATACTCCCATTCTGGATTCTTAGGATTTACATTTTCAAAGGGTTTTTCCCATAGGTACTTTGTGAAAAGAATAACTCAAGGATTTATAACGCAATAATTTACAATAAAATTGTCTGTGTACTTTGACCGACAAGTATCCTCTGATGAGTATTTAAGAAATCACCCAACTGCCAATAATAAACATACTCATTTCTTTTTTTAATCTTTTCAAAATTCACATAGAAAGAACCCTGCACATTTTCCCACAGTCTTGTCCACCTAGCAAAACTGTTAGTTGATTGCATTAGAGTGAATATGAGCTTAAATGTGGTCAATAGAGATTTCAACTAGTCCGAGATCTTCTTTCCATTCTTGTAGATGCCGGTATCTTGCGTATTTATAGTTCCATCTATGTTATATGTAATCCAGGGCCCATCTTGTAAAGCATCTTTGTAGTTTCCCTTGGAGTATAGTTGTCCGTTGGGGTAGTAAAAAACCCAAGGACCCTCCGCCTTACCATTTTTATAACTCCCATGATATTGTCCGGTGACCTCTCCACTAAACGGAATATCGCTATTTTTTTTGTAATAAAGGCC
>CACKCT010000038.1:0-11068 GCA_902598645.1 Rhodospirillaceae bacterium
AAATGCCTCATTTGGAATTTATTTTCCAAAGTTTACGGGTACCATTTATGAAATTTTGTCAGCCCCGGTTTCTTATGTTGAAATAATTATAGGATATGTTGGAGCGTCAGCTACCAAATCAATATTTCTTGGTTTGATTATTTTAGCTACTGCTGGGTTATTTGTTCAAATCCAAGTCTCTCACCCCTACTGGATGATTCTGTTTCTGGTGCTGACTGCCCTTACATTTAGTCTGTTCGGTTTTATCATTGGTATTTGGGCTAATAATTTTGAAAAACTTCAAATTGTCCCACTTTTAATCGTCACGCCACTAGTTTTTTTAGGAGGAAGTTTTTATTCCATTAATATGCTACCACCACTTTGGCAAAATGTTAATTTATTCAACCCAGTACTTTATCTAATAAGTGGCTTTCGCTGGAGTTTCTATGAAATTTCAGATGTCAGCATTACACTTAGCCTGTCTATGATCTTGGTTTTCTTGGTTCTTTGCCTAGCAACCGTGTGGTGGATTTTTAAAACGGGCTATCAGGTCAAGCAATAACTAGAGTTTAGTATGGTGAACAACAAAAACTTTAAACCTGTTCACGTTATTGGTGGTGGACTTGCAGGGAGCGAAGCTTCTTGGCAGCTAGCTCAGCAAGGCGTTAGTGTCATACTACATGAAATGCGCCCACACCGTAAGACCAATGCACATATTAGCGATAAGCTAGCGGAACTAGTCTGCTCCAACTCTTTTAGATCTGACGATCCTAACTTTAATGCGGTTGGCCTCTTGCACCAAGAAATGCGCCGATTAGGTTCGTTAATCATGAAAGCTGCTGACGCTAACAAAATCCCAGCTGGTGGTGCACTTGCAGTCGACCGTAAAGCATTTTCTGGCGCTGTGCAGTCTGCTATTGAGAATGAACCTTTAATAAAAGTCCTTAGAGAGGAGGTTGAAGGCCCAATCCCAAAAGATTGGGACAAGGTAATTATTGCCAGCGGACCTTTGACCTCAGAGCGACTTGCTAAAACAATATTCGAGCTGACGGGGAATGATGCTCTCTTCTTCTTTGACGCAATTGCACCCATCATTCATAAAGACTCTATTAATTTTGATAAAGCTTGGTATCAATCACGCTATGATAAGGGAGAAGGTTCAGACTACATTAATTGCCCGCTAAATAGTGAACAATACGACTGTTTTATCGATGCTTTGCTTAACGGCAAAAAAACTGAACACAAAGACTGGGAGCAAACTCCATACTTCGAGAGTTGTTTGCCAATCGAAATAATGGCTGAACGAGGAAGACAGACACTTGCCTTTGGCCCTTTAAAACCCGTTGGGCTCACCAATCCAAAAAACCCAACTGTCAAGCCCCATGGCATCATCCAACTACGTCAAGACAACGCTCTCGGTACTTTGTGGAACATGGTCGGATTTCAAACCAAGTTGACTTACAGTGAACAAGTGCGAATTTTTAGAACAATACCTGGTCTAGAAAATGCTGAATTTGCCCGTCTTGGCGGCTTGCATCGTAACACCTTCCTAAACGCTCCCAAGCTGCTTGATAAAACATTAGTCCTCAAGTCAGACCAACGTATTCGTTTTGCAGGCCAAATTACTGGTTGCGAGGGTTATGTGGAAAGTGCCGCAATTGGTTTATTAACAGGGCGCTTTGCGGCAGCCGAACGCTGTGGAAGTTTCCCTTCCTTACCACCAGTAACTTCGTCGATTGGAGCTTTATTAAATCATATTACCAATGGTGCGGATGCAAATCACTACCAACCTATGAATGTTAACTTTGGACTGTTTCCGCCAATAGTTGATTCAAACGCCCCACAGCAAAAAGACAAACGATTAAAGGGCAAGGACCGAAAACAAGCAATGAGCGATCGTGCTCGGCAAGATTTCAACAGCTGGCTTGATGCACAATCTTAGATCCTGTAATACCTGCACGGTTGTGTTCTAGGGCTTTTACCGAGCCTGAAACATCTTGCAATGCATTTTTTTTAAGCTCATGGACCAATAACCTAGAAGGACATTCACCAGGCATGTCTAAACCAAATGGACTAGCAAGTTTGTACCCAAAACGTCTGTAGTAGGCTTCTTCACCAACCAGCAATACCAACTTATAGCCCATTTGTGCAGCTTTAACGTGTCCCTGAAAAATCAAGTTCCGGCCAATGCCAAAGCTTCGCAAATCAGGAGCAACTCCAAGAGGCCCCAATAATAAGGCAGGTGTTCTCTTGTGGCCAAGTGATATAGGCCAAAAACGAATGGTACCAACTAGCCTGTGGCCACAGTGTGCTGAGAAAGAAAGACCCCTTACAGGAGGGTTGCCGCTTCTAAAAGCATATGAAGCTTTATTGTGTCTGGTGACTCCAAAAACATCGTCAAGAAGGGATTCTATAGTGGCTTTATCTTTAGAACGTTCTTGTAAAATGATGAACATGGCCCGATTTTTCCCTATCAAACTTACTCTTTATTGTATTGGAGCTATATTGTGAGATACCAAAGCTCTTACAATGTAAAAAAAGGCAAAAAAAATTTTATCAAGTCATGCATTGTAGTTACAGATAATTTTACATTTGACTTGTAGACAAATTAAAAAACATTCATCTACGACAAAGATCTACGGTTGGCTTCGTTAGATGTCAAGGCTTCCCTACCAAGAACTGGATGCTTTGGATCGTTGTATCCTGGTGTTGAGGGGTGTCCGGCAGCAACCAACCCATCAATAAAAGCCTCGTCTTCAGCTGTGAATTTATGTCTTAAGACACCCAAGTAAGTTTTCCATTGACTAAGCGTACGCGGGCCAGCAATTACAGAGCTAACAATACGATTATTGAGTACCCAGTTAACTGCAAAATCAACCGGCGTCATGTTTTTTTTTGCCGCAAATTTTTTTATTTTTTGCGCGATAACAAGTGATTCCATACGCCACTCAGAGTTTAGCATACGCTGGTCTCCACGCCCAGCACGTGAATTTTTGTCAGGTTTTACATTAGGGTCATATTTCCCAGTTAATACGCCACGTGCAAGTGGACTAAAAGGAACAACACCAATACCAAATGCTTTGCAAGCAGGAAGAATATCCACTTCTGGCATACGGTTCATAGCGTTGTAATACGGTTGGCAGACTGTAGGCCTTGGCAAAGACAAAACATCACAAAGTCCGGCCATTTGAGCAATACGCCAACCTTTTAAATTTGACACTCCCCAGTGACAGATTTTTCCCGCCTGTATCAAATCGGCCATGGCACGCACAGGTTCCTCCGCAGGTGTTTCAGGATCATCTGCATGCAGGTAATAAAGATCTATGTGATCCACCCCAAGACGTTTCAAGCTGTCATCGCAGGCCTTCATAATTCGTTTACGGCTTATTCCACGTTGAAGGATACCTTCACCCATTGGATTACCAACTTTTGTTGCAAGCACCCAGTCATGTCTGTCTCGACGAATTGCCTTTCCAGTAATACGCTCTGAATCACCCATAGAATACATATCGGCAGTATCAATAAAATTAACCCCAGCATCTCGAGCAGATGATACAATCTTAGACGACGTAGCTGGACTTGTTTGGTCACCGAACATCATTGTGCCAAGGCAGATCTTTGAGACATTTAAACCACTACTACCTAGTCTGGTATACTCCATTTCAATTCCCTATTAATAACCCTTTATCTTTATCAAGTTTGATTTGGTATTTTTTATGTTAAAATTTAAAATAACTTAGGATTGCCGATAATTCCATGAATCTTTTTTTTTCAATAATAATACATTTGGTACGGACACTTCTGGCAATTATAGTCCTGTGTTTAGCTCCTTATGGGGGAGCATTAAGCCAAGAGTTATCCCCTGCAACAAAAAAACTATTCGAAGCAATCGACAAAGGGGATTTGGGCCAGGTTAAATCCAGCATTGCCAATGGAGCTGATTACAGAGCAGTAAACTATTTGGGTATAACACCTGTTGATCTTGCCGTTGATAAAGGCCACGTGAAGATCATGCATTACTTACTTCATGTTGTTGAATCTCAGAGGTTAAAGACAAAGCTACCTCTGCCCACAACATCAAAATTCAATACTCCAAAAAACCCAAAAACAGAATTGGCAGAACCTTTCCCTTCTTTCAATAACGAACTTAGCACCGTGGTTGAGGTTTACTCGCCCCCTCCTGATGCTGGTCCATGGTCTGCTACAGTCGTTACTGCGGAACCGCCATCAAACATGCAGAAAGCTGAGGAAACTGATATTCGTGAAAAAAATAAATCAGCTTTAAAGAAAATTGCTCGCAGTTTTCCGCTTCGTAATCCGATACCGGCATTGACTAACAAATCAACAGAGAAGCCTAAATTTATAGATAGTAAAAATACTGTAAAAAAAGAAATTAAAAAAGGTACTAGCCTGCGTGAGAAAGATCTGCCAGCTAAATCTTTAACCAAAAGCCTCTCGAAAAAGTCTTTTGAACGACTTGTTAAAAACAAGCCAAAAAGCGTTATTTACAAAATTGGTCGAGCAACCGTTTTGAACAAAGCTCCTCTCTCTATGGCCTCAACCGATACCTTTTATCAATCGTGCATAATCAAGAAATCAGGGACTCTAATTTTTTGCATAGAAAATCTGAATTGGCCGGATAAGATCCGAACCTTTTTTTCAACAGATAGTAACCTGCCAAAAAATACGCACACCATTGTAAGATACGATAGAGGTGCCGCAACTTATTTCCATACCTTATTTCCGTCCAAATCATACAACCAGATCATCAATTTTTTTACGCAGCGTTATGGAACCCCAACAAAAACACTCGAACGTTCGATTGCCCCACTAGCTAAAAAACGACGAGTCAACCCCACAGTAATGTGGCAAAGTATTTCGCCCGCAACCAAATTACTGACCACACTTGAAGTTCGCAAGTATGACGATAATCGAGGGGGTTTTCCAGATACTAAGCGAGGAGCGATATATTTGTATAACGAAAAGTCGCAAACTGTATTTCCACATGTATCTTTGGTCGAACTGATGCTCTTAAGAGCCAAAAGTAAGCTCTAATACCGCTTCCGAAGAGCTTTCCAGTAAAAGCTTAACAATCTGCCAACCCCTGGCCCCCTCAAATTAAAGACTTCAGGATCATAGCCACAGCGGATCAACTTTCGCAAATTATACTCAACCAGAGTAATTGGTAACATTACAGGCAATAAAGAATAGGGGACATGTTGCCGGACACTTCTTGCTTCATAAATACAACGCTCTGCTGCCTTTGCAACTGCAACTATGCCAGCGTCAGAGTTCATATTAGACGGTAAATAGCTGCGCCCCTGCGACTCATGAAATGGAATGGCACGAAGCAAGCCAACAAGAGCCCAAGCGGTTCCGGCATTACTGGCTGCATTTCGAACTTTCTTGTTTGGTTTATCAACGAGAACCTCAGCCATCAACTCATGCAAGGCACCTGATGTTCCTCTAGCGTAAATCTCAAGATCGTCAAGCGTGGCCGGACGACTTCTTTTTAAATCAAAACTACGGTTTACTAAAAAATGATCGAACAGACACTTAGAAAGACCACAAGTTTGTATTGCCGCAGACAAACCTAGTGCAACCGGATGCTCAGGCTTTTCTCCCTTGTAGATGGAAATTAAGCTATCAGTCCACCATTGTATGCGAATCTCACCAAGCAGAGGTTCACTAACTAGTTCAGGAATAATAGAAATTTCGTGATTAAACGCCAGTATGGCCAACAAAAGCTCACGTTTCTCGATAGGAGCCAACGAAATGCACATCATGCGATCTCGGTCATACTTGTAAACCAATTCACTACAAACTGATACCCATTGGTTTTTGTTCATGTGCAAATTCCAGTTCATGCTTGTCCATGACATGACACACAAAACACCGATTTCAAATACATAAATAAACTAAAGTTTTTGTAAGAAAAGAAAATCGTTTGTTACAAAAAATATAAAGTAAAAACACATAACATAATGATAATAATTATCACTATCATTGAATATATAAATTCATTAATTGAAACTATTGGAATTAATTTGCGTCATCTTGTAAAGTAGAAATAGAATCAGAACAATCTTCAGTAAACTCGAAATTTTTAAAGGGGAAAATTTTAATGTCTGCCATTCTTACTGATCTAAAAAAAACAGTAATTGCTGGTCTCGTTTTGACTATTATCATGATTGCCGCAGTTGGCAGTATTACGGGTGATAGTTTTGTCGTTGATCATGTGTATACCGCCTTCTTAATTCGTTGGATACACGTCCTTTCTGGCGTTATGTGGATCGGCCTACTCTATTACTTTAACTTTGTACAAATCCCTAATATGCCTAACATACCTGATGACCAGAAACCTGCCATTGGAAAGGTAATAGCACCAGCTGCACTCTTTTGGTTTCGTTGGGGAGCAATGGTAACAATTATTTCTGGGTTAATTCTGTCCCATTTGAACGGTTATTTGGTTGAAGCTCTTACACTAGGTGCTGCTGAGAATTTTGCCAATGCCAAAAATGTCGCTATTGGAATTGGCATGTGGTTAGGCATTATCATGTTTATCAACGTTTGGTTTGTAATATGGCCAAATCAGAAAAAAGCTCTCGGCATTGTCGATGCCTCTGCCGAACAAAAAGCAGCATCAGCGCGTACAGCAATGCTTTTTTCCCGCACTAACACATTGCTCTCCGTGCCTATGCTTTATGCCATGGTTTCGGCTCAGAACATCTATTGAGGCAAGTGCTCTCTTTTTAGGAAAAGTGGGGCCTTTTGGTCCCACTTTTTTTTACAGAATAGTTTATAGTTAATTTTATGACCAAACTTTCAGAAAAATATGATTTGATGGTGCCACGTTACACTAGTTATCCAACAGCGCCACATTTTAGAAATGGTATCAAAGGCGATATTTACCGACAGTGGCTCAAGGAGCTTAATCCCACTACTCCTCTCTCACTTTATTTTCATATTCCATTTTGTGATGAAATGTGTTCGTTCTGTGGATGCTATACCAAGGTAGTCAAACGCTATGATCCAGTAGCTGATTATTTGGAAGTTCTCCTAAGTGAGATTGATCTTGTTGCACAAGCTTTGCCATCTCGTTTTAAAGCAAGCAACCTCCATTGGGGTGGTGGCAGTCCAACAATGTTGAAAGGATCAGACTGGAAACGAATCATCGAACGCCTGTTTAAACGATTTGATATCACAGATAACGCCACAATTGCTGTTGAGTTAGATCCACGAACTGCATCAATTGAATATGTGAAGGCACTTAGCGATGCAGGAGTAAATCGTGCAAGTATTGGTGTGCAAAGCTTTGATGCGGACATACAAAAGGCAATCAATCGTATACAGCCATACGAAATGACCGCAAAAGTCATTGGTTGGTTACGCGAGCATGGTATCGACCAAATCAATATGGATTTAATGTATGGGCTACCCAACCAGACCACAGAGATGATTGAACGTGAGGCAGAACTGGCTATTGGCCTTCAACCAGCTCGAGTTGCTCTATTTGGTTATGCCCATGTTCCTTGGATGAAACCACACCAGAAACTTATAGATGAGAGCGCCCTACCGAATGCAGACGAGCGCTGGCAACAATTTGAAGCATCTTCTTCCAAATTTATTGAAGCCGGCTATGAACCAATAGGGTTAGATCACTTCTCTTTGCCCGATGACGATATGAGCGAAGCGCTCAATGAAGGAACTTTACATCGTAATTTCCAGGGATATACAGCTGATAGTGCGCCAACATTGATCGGTTTTGGCGCATCAGCTATAGGTCAAATGCATCAGGGCTATATGCAAAATGTATCTCCCTTAAAACAGTATAGTGAGAGAATAACTGCGGGGAATTTTGCCATAGAACGGGGTATCGAATTGAGCCAAGATGACCGTCTGAGGGGGTATGTGATAGAACGCATTATGTGTGACCTTAGTGTTGATTTGAATTTTGTATGTAGAAAATTTGATGTACCAAATACGACCTTCATTTCTGAAATAGAAAAGCTGAAACCTTTATCTGAGGATAGAATCATCAATCTTTCTGACAATATTATTACAGTAACAGAAATTGGAAGACCATTTGTGCGGCTGGTAGCCGCAGCGTTTGACGCCTACCTAGATAGCGGCAAGGGACGTCATTCCCGTGCTGTCTAGGACAGCCAATAGGAAAACTCCATTTCAATTTTTTATATAAATGAGTATTGCTAAGTTCAAATTTACATATTTAAGCCCGCTCAAAAACACCGACTATTTCCACGTGGCTAGCAAAACGAAATTGATCAACTGGGACTACCTTTTCCAATCGATAGCCACCATCAATCAATATTGATGCATCACGAGCAAAAGTTGCTGCATTACATGAAATTGCAACGACACGAGGTACCTCTGAGGTTGCTAATTCTCTTGCTTGGGATATCGATCCAGAACGAGGCGGATCAAAGACAACAGCATCAAAATTATCCAACTCACTTTTTTGCAATGGATTTTCTTTTAAATCCCTAATATTTGCCATAACTGGTTTTTGTCCCTGAATTTTTTTTGCTGCGGTTCTCAGAGCTAAAATCGATAAAGCGTCGTTATCAAACGATGTAACAGAGCTATACGCAGCCATGCGCAATGAGAAAGGCCCAAGCCCACAATAAAGATCTGCAATCTGTTTTGATCCACTTACCCAATCTAAAACTATATTAGATAAAATTTCCTCACCTGCAAATGTTGCTTGCAGAAAGCTACGTAGTGGCAATAGCACCTTACCTGGCCCAAAGGTCAATATTGGTGCCCGACGTTCCAAAATTACATCATTACCTACAGAGAGACGTGCTAGGTCATAACTATTTGCGCAATCAGATAAGTTTATCCGGGTATGAAGGTCTAACTCTCTCTTTCCAACAACATGACAGTCCAAACCAGTATCGCATAAAGTCAATTGAATGTTTAAAGTCCTATCAGTGTCCAATAAACATCGAGCTATATCACGAGCAATTTCGGTTGCTTTTACAAGTTCAGGTACCAGAATTGGACAACTGTTGATTTCCACTAAGTTGTGGCTGCGAGCCTGCATGAAGCCAACTCTAAATTGGCCGTTATCTCTAACTACATGCAAAAGTACACGTCTTCTGCCTGATCCGTGGCCATCAATTAGGTGCTTTACAGGGGCCTTTATTTGTCGGTTCGAAAGCGCATTTACTATGACCTGTCTCTTCCATTGGCAGTACATCTCAAACTTTAAATGCTGAGCAACGCACCCTCCACATTTTCCGTAATACTTACACAGAGGATCAATGCGGTTAGGGGAAGCACTCAAGACCTCCAAAAGTCTTGCTCTTGATCCCATTACCCTTGCAGTTACACTCTCACCAGCCAGGGTGAAGGGTACATATATTCGCTTTCCCTCTAAGTTGGCTATGCCATCTCCATGCCAACCTAATTCGTCTATTTGTAGACAATTCTCTTGATGCCTTATCTTATGAATTCTCTCCTTTTGTTTACTATTCATAATTTTAAATATTAAGGCGCCTCTTGATTTCATTAGAGATTTGCTTTGCAGCATTTAGTGGCGGATGTTCCCATTGATCAAAAGAGGTGCCACCCTCCGCATTTAAGAATTTTGCATACCCACCCTCAACTAGTTGTTCATGTAATATGCCATGTTTTCGGGTAGTCAGTTTCTTTGGCGCGTAAATCCATACAGGGCCAGTTGTTGCTACTGCTTCTGAACACATCGAAACAGAATCTCCAGTAACTATTACGCCTTCTGCTGCGGCCAAAAAACCTAAGTATGGGTTTTCTCCTTCATCTCCCCATTTAAATATCATTGCCGGTGCCTTAATTTTGTCAATTAAAGCGTCTACACTATCATTAGAACGTCGTGATGTAGTCACCATTAGCGATCCACCTACGTCCTCAGCCATTTTAGAAGCAGCTGCTCCCAGCTCGCTCGCCATCTGCTTAGTAAAAATCCGTCGCTTCGTAGAGCCACCTACAATTAGAGCAATGCGTGGATTTGGCAAATGATCTAATCGTCCCAGCCAATTTTGACGAGCAGTTCTTAGACGATCCTGAGTTATGCGGTGCGGCGCTCCTGTAATATGAAAAATATTTTCCCTGCTCTGAATCTCATCGTGGCGAGGTGTGCATACTAAATCAAATTCATCAAGACCAGTATTACCGGGATACATAATCTGAACTAGATATGTATTGCCGTTATTCAATGTTTTAATGTGTCTTGCCACCGGTGAACAACGCCTGCCTGCTGCAATAATCAAATCAGGCCAAGGTTCAATCAAATTTACACGCGAACTTGCTGTAAGGCCGCTAAATGTCTCTCCCATTATAAAGTTTGGTAAAGCCGCAGCAGGTGTATATTTAAGGTCTCGAATTTCATATTTTAAGCCTAAAGCCTCACTCACCCCAAGACATTGGCTCTGGTTTCCTGCTCGATCATCAATCAAATTCCAGATTGAAAGTTTATTTTTAGTTGTCACTTAAAATTACTTTCTAGTGGAAATATTGACATATTTTTCTCTGGTATCATTTGTGTAGGATTTGATTTGAACATTAAAAACCATATTCGTTCATGCATTCAATACAAATCCTCAAGTTGACCAGTATTTCTCTAAGTACTTCAACATCACTTTGAAAGTTTCACGTTTTATTGTCGTTTCTCACCTTTTACAAACTTCCAGTAACCTTTAGAGAAAGATTAAATTATTTTATAATTACTTGTTAAAACATCTTATCCACCGATGATCAAATAATTACTATAGAAGAGTAATAAAGCTTACTTCCAAACAACCACAACAAATGATAAACTGAAAGTTATAGGGGTTTGGGGTAAAATTAACTCCATCAAGAACAAAGTTCACAGAAATCCTTGAGAAAAGTATCAAGAGTCTCTAAACAGAAAATGGTTTTTAATTGCTTCAAAACTGGTGCCAAATGTCAGAGACCACACACCGACAACGAGAAAATGCCTTTGGCCTTAGAGCCGCTAAATTGCTGCTAGAAATCAAGGCAGTAAATTTTCGCCTTGATGACCCTTTTATACTCACTTCAGGCTGGGCTAGCCCAGTTTACATTGATT
>CACKCT010000039.1:0-11066 GCA_902598645.1 Rhodospirillaceae bacterium
TTGCTGTTCCCTTATCTGCTGCTACAACTAGATAGGGGTCATCTCTATCCTTTCGCACTGTTTCCTTAGGTGGGATAACCTTTTTTCCCCTCAGGTTATCCGTAAGGTCTAGTAAACCAGAAATAAACAGCTTATAGCATTCTATGCCCTCAGCATGAAATGCATTACGATCTGAAACGGTTAAAGTATTTTTAACAACAAATCCACCTTTAGAGCCAACTGGCACAATAACTGTATTTTTTACTTGCTGTGCTTTTACAAGGCCTAGGACTTCTGTTCTAAAATCTTCTCTTCTATCTGACCAACGCAAGCCACCACGTGCAACCATTCCAAAACGAAGATGTATCCCTTCAACTTTCGGGCTATAAACATAAATTTCTCGAAAAGGCCGTGGTAATGGAAGTTCGTCAATTTTTTCACTATCAAACTTAAAAGACAAATAGGGCTTTGGCCCATTATTAGTGGTTTGATAAAAATTTGTCCGTAACATGGACATGACCAAGTTAATATAACGTCGCAAGATTCTGTCTTCATCGGCACTTTTTACCTTTTCCAGCTCGATTTCTAAACGTTTGAGGATTGTTTTGCTTTTGCCTTCAATACTTGGATCGAAGCGTGCCTCAAAGAGATCAACAATCTTACAAGAGATATGTGCGTTATTTGTAAGTGTTTGCTCCATATATTCCTGTGAAAAAGCAACGCCGACTTGGCGTAGATATTTACAACATGCTCGCAAAAACATTACTTCACGCCAGCCCAACCCAGCAAAAAGAACTAGTGCGTTAAAACCATCGCTTTCTATCTCTCCACTCCAGGCGCGGCTGAAAGTGTCCTGAAAATTTTTGCGAACTGCAACTAAATCCACTTTTGAACCGTTACGGGTTATTACACCAAAATCATGAATTACAACTTTTTTGTCCTCTACTGAATCAGGATGGACGACATAGGGAATTTCGTTCAGAACTCTCAGACCCAAGTCTTCCAGAATAGGTAAAACATCAGATAAGGGAATTAGTTGACTTGGGTGATATACTTTAAAATGAAACTGATTACTTTTTTCAGTTTCAGGCCTAAACAGACTCATGCTTAATTTTCCAATATTTAGAGTCTGTTCTATATTTTCAATATCTTTAGCTACTTGGTTTCCTCTAAATTTATCCTTATAGGCAGGCAAAAAAGCCGAATTGTAGCGTTTATACAAATTGAGCGCTTTTTCTTTACCGTATATCTCAGTAAGATTTTCTAATAAACTATCTCCCCATGAGCAAGTTACATCAAGAAGATCCGCTTCAATGTGGCTTTTTTTGTAACGAGGAATATTTCCTGGTTTAGTCTTAATAATTATGTGCAAACGGGCAAGAGCATTATCGCCAATTTGGGTGTAATATGCTCGCTGTTCACCAGCAAATGAACTCTCAAGGACTTTCTGAATTTTCTTTCTTATATCGGTTGTGAAATTGTCCTTTGGCACATACACGATACAAGAGACAAAACGTTCAAAATCATCACACCTTATAAAAAGAGCGACTCTCTGATCTCTTTTTAAATGCAAGATCCCAAGGGCTGTCTCAAACAAATGGCTATCAGATGCCTGAAACAATTCATCAAGTGGATAAGTCTCAAGTATGTTCAACAGCGCCTTACCATCATGACTACTTGATGCAAACCCAGAGCGTCCAAAGATTTTCTTTAACTTCAACCGCAACATTGGAATATCATGTGGACTGCGGCAATAAGCACCTGAAGTAAAAAGGCCCACGAAAACCTTCTGGCCTATAACCTTACCTTGTTTGTTGTGACGCAATATTCCAATTGAGTCCATATGGACAGCGCGGTGAACATTTGAGATTGTATCTGTTTTATTTACCGTTATCAATTCGCGCGGAATTGAAGTTAAAGTTCCAATTATGCGTGGCTTAGATGACTGTTTTTTTATAAAGGGTTCAGATGGATAATTTTCAGTTCTAAAAATACCAAGACTACTTTTTTTATTTGAAGTAATAACAAATTTCTTTCCCTTATTAACGAAGTCATAATCTTGGTAACCCAGAAACGTAAAATGGTCATCATGTACCCATTTCAAAAAATCCTTTACTTCATGAATATCCTCTGCACATGCCCCATGGTGCTGAATATCTATTTTTTCGATTGCAGAAGACAAAGTCGCACGCATGTCGACCCAATCTTCAACAGCAATGCTAACGTCTTTGATAACTTTAAAAATTTCCTTTCGAATTTCCACAAGTTGCTCACTTGGTTGTTTGGAAACTTGAAAATGCATGAAAGACTCAGATACTGCTTGAGGTGTAACAGGTGTATTAAAAGAAAATCCCTCGAACTTTCCAATCCTAGATCGCATAACATTAAAAATTGGATGCAATACGAGTTGTGTGTCCAACCCAAGGCGACTTAATTTTGAAAACACAGAATCTACAAGGAAAGGCATATCGTCGTTTATGACCTCAATAACTGTGTATTCACAGTCCCAACCGCTTTGTTTGAGACTAGGGTTATAGACGTTAACCTTAGTCTCCCCAGGCTGACGTTTTTTTGCTAATTTCCAATGAGCCCGCATTAAACCGAAAAAATTTTCCGACGATAACTCTGAGATATCACTCAAGGCCACACTAGAAAGATAGCTATCGATAAACCTTCGAATTGGCTTAACACTTGTAGCCATTGGGCTAGATTTCATAATTTTAATTGTGGCTTTTGCGAGATCTGCTTTGCTTTTTTTAACAATTTTTTTCACAAAAGGATTGTAACAGTCTGCTGCTTGATCAGGTTCATTAAACTTCGACATTTAGCCCTCCGTTGATTAGATCTTAATAAGCATCTTGATAACAATCGGACATGCTGGATTGTGGGCATGATTCCCAATTTCAGAAATTAATTTGACTATTAATACAATGTCATAAAATAACCCAAAGTGAACTTTTATGGTTTAACAGAAGATTAATTACCCAAAACTAAATTTAATTAACATCAAACTCAGATAAAGAGTAAAAAATAACGTTGAATAAAAACGATAATTCTAAAAGCTTAAGAGTTAAGAAAAATAGCATTTTCCAGTATTTCTCTATAATAAAAAGCATAGAAAATAATAAATCATCGTTACGAAAGAACCTTTTAATTACCTCATATATACAATTTGAGAAGTATAGAGGAAGAGAACTGAGCAATTTATAGTCAAAACTATGAGTAGAATGATTAATTTGGGATAATACTTGGAGCGGGCGATGAGATTCGAACTCACGACTTCAACCTTGGCAAGGTTGCGCTCTACCCCTGAGCTACGCCCGCATTAGTTAAAAAACGGTAACGATGCGAAATAATAGTCATAGCGGCACGCTTTGCAAGTCTTCTATTTGTCCTATTCAGTATTCTGGACTGGTTATAACTCCAAAAAACTCTATATTAAACAAATGCAGTCTACACCTACTATTCTTTTCAAACGCCTAAAAGATTTAAACATAAAAATACAAACTCATACACACCCGCCGGTTTTCACTGTTAATGAGGCAAGAATTCACTGCGGACACATAGAAGGTTGCCACTGTAAAAATCTATTTTTAAAAGATAAAAAAAATATAATATACCTCATTGTTGCTAAAGACACACGTTTAATAAACTTGAAGGAACTACGAAAGAAAATTGGTTCTAGTCACTTGTCGTTTGGTAAACCAGGGCTTTTGCTGGAGGTTCTCGGTGTAAAACCGGGTTCAGTATCACCGTTAGCCCTGATAAATGACACAAAAAAACTAACTACGGTAATTCTAGATAAGGAAATGATGCAAGAGTGTCTACTAAACTTTCACCCCTTAACAAATTGCCTAACAACTTCCATTACGCCCAGAGATTTACTGACTTTTGTTAAAAATACCGGACATTTGCCTGAATTAATAGAACTTTAGAGACTAATATTTCTTACCACCCCCTTGCAGTAAGTTGCTAAAATGGCCCATTATAATTGCGAACACATGAACACCTTGAGAGCTCAAAATGATAATTGAAGAAGACGGAACAACCATCAGTACTTCCAACTCAACCCAAGTCATTAAAGAAGGTAACATGGCTAGTTTTGTTGCGGACGTTGTTGAGGAATCTAAAAACATACCAATAATAGTAGAATTTTATATATCGCATAGTGATACCGGTAATAAATTTTCACAAATCCTAGAAAAAATTGTTACTCAGCTAGGAGGAATAGTTAAGCTAGTAAAGCTCAATTTGGAGGAAAACCGTCAACTAGCAGCCCAACTCCAAGTTCAGACAGCACCGACCGTTTTTGGTTTTAAAAATGGTCAGCCCATAGATGCATTTGCGGGACCACAACCTGAAAGTCAGATCAAAGCGTTTATCAAGCGCCTCACTGGAAATACAAAAACACCTATGGATGAAGTCCTTGATCAGGCTGAACAACTAATTGAGGAGGGTGACCCAGAACAAGCCAAAATATTATATAGTCAAATCTTAGCTCAAGATGATACAAATGGAACTGCAACAAGTGGCCTAATAAGATGTTATGTTGCTACAGGAGAAATAGATAAGGCAACAAGCTTTGCAGCAAACCTTCAAGGAGCTTTGTTAAATCATCCGGAAGTTCAGGCAGCACGTTCCGCACTAGAACTAGCAAAAGCAAGTGAAGCAAGCGGAGATATTCAAGAATATATCTCTAAGCTTGAGTTTAATAACAATGATCATCAAGCGCGTTTTGATTTAGCAATTTGCTTGTACGGTAGCGGACAATCAAAACAGGCACTTGACGAATTACTAAAGATTATTCGCATTGATAGAAACTGGAATGATGAAGCTGCACGAAAACAAATGATCAAAATTTTTGAAGCACTAGGCGCTGATAACCCTGTTACGATACAAGCACGACGAGATCTATCGACAATATTATTTTCTTAAAAATGGTAAAAAAGCAATGATCAAAGCATTTGGAGATGTTAACTTTAAAACCCTACCTGAGAGCTTACCACTATTCCCATTGAGTGGGGCCTTGTTGTTGCCTCACGGCCACCTACCTTTGAATATATTTGAACCGCGCTACCTTAGCATGACAGAAGATGCACTTAGTAGTGGGCGATTAATTGGCATAATACAACCAGAAAAATCATATACTGATCCGGTTCCAGATAACGAGACACTTTACCCAGTAGGTTGCTGCGGGCAGATTGTATCCTTTGAAGAAACTGAAGCAGGAAACCTATTCATAGCACTGAAAGGTCTTTGCCGTTTTAAACTTGGTGAAGAACTTGAAAAAAAAAGAGGCTATCGTAGATCAATAGTTGATTTTACTCCGTATATTAGGGATTTTCAGGAAGATACTAGCAAGATTAACGATAGGCTCCGCCTACTAGATGCAGTAAAACAATATTTTGTTTTAAAAAATATTGATGTTGATTGGGAAGCAATTAAAGCTGCTGCTGATGAAACACTCGTTACCTCACTCTCAATGATTTGTCCTTTTGAGTCACGGGAAAAACAAGCGTTACTTGAAACTCAAAATATGAGCGAACGAAGTAAACTACTTACGTCATTAATCGAAATGGAGCTACACAGTAGTAATTACCAAACAGGTTCTTTTCAACATTAAATTCAAAGTAAATAACCTTTATCAGAGACAAATATTTTGGAGAGTCGAAGTGAAGTCAAACAAGATTGACCCTAAGCTACTTGAAATACTTGTGTGTCCACTCACAAAAGGAACCCTTACTTTGGACGAAAAGGCCGAGGAATTAATTAGCAAAAAAGCGCAATTAGCATATCCTATACGTGATGGCATACCTATAATGCTGATTAACGAAGCACGACAAATTAAAAATTCATAATGCAAAACTCATGAATGATTTTTCCCAAAACCACAAACCGACTGAAATCCGAGTCAAAAAAGAGGAGAAGGTTCTAGAAGTTGATTTTGAAGACGGAGCTAGTTTCAGACTACCCGCTGAATTGTTGAGGGTTGAAAGCCCATCAGCAGAAGTACAAGGCCACGGTCCATCACAGAAAAAAGTAGTGGCAGGACGCCGTCACGTTGGCATATTGGGGGTTGAAACTGTTGGTAATTATGCCATTGCAATACAATTTGACGACTTGCACGATAGCGGCATTTATACTTGGGATTGTCTATATGATTTTGGAGAAAATCAAGAAGTAATCTGGCAAGCTTATTTGGACGAACTAACCAAAAAAGGGCTAAGCAGAGATCCTTAGAGAGAGTCGCCACGCATTAAACGTGGTAAATCACCCACCATTCCCATAGCAAGTTTCATAAACAATTTTTTTAAGGGTGGAAACATATTTACTGATGCCAAGCCTAAGTCACGAGCAATGCGTATAGGCTCAACATCATTTGAAAATAAGCGATTAAGCATATCAGTACTGGCTAACATCAAGGTGTTATCAAAACGTCTTCTTCGTTCATAAGAATTTAAAATTGTAGCATCACCTGGTTCCAAACCTAATCGCTTGCCGTCTGTTAATAGTTCAGCTAAGACGGCAATATCGCGTAAGCCCATGTTCAAGCCTTGTCCAGCAATAGGGTGTATTCCATGATAAGCATCACCAACAAGAGCCAAACGCTGATCCACGGCACGTTCCGCAAATTGAAGAGCAAGTGGATAAGACCAACGAGGTCCTACAACTTTCAACTCACCCAAAAAATTTCCAAATCGTTTTTTTAACTCGATAAGAAAATCAGCTTCACCCAAACCCATTATCTGCATCACCAAATCTTTACGTTCAGTCCAAACAATAGAGGAATGATTATTTTGCAAAGGCAAAATTGCAAAGGGGCCTGAGGGAAGAAAGTGTTCATGTGCCACTTGATCATGAGATAGTTCATGAGCCACTGTACATACGATACCACATTGATTGTAAGGCCAACTTGTAAGTTTTATTCCAGCTTTGTCTCGTGTGGGAGATCGACGGCCTTCTGCGCCAACGATTAATTTTGCCGTCACTATCTTTCCATCTGCCAGGGTTGCCTGCACATCTCCGGAATTTCGTTCGACATTGGTTATGGTATTTGGGGCTAATAGAGTAAGGTTCTCAAGCATATCAAATCTAGCAACAAGAGATTTACGAAAGTTGCGATTTTCAACCATATACCCAAAGGCTTCTGTTTCAACGTCCTTATGATCGAAATGCAAGAAGAAAATTGAGTCGGCATCAGATACACGAATTTCTTTAATTGGAGATGCTTCAGGTTCAATTTTTTTCCAAAGCCCGAGACTATTTAGTGCCTTTTTAGAAGAGATAGCTATTGCTGCTGCTCGACCATCGAAACCTGCATCAACAACATCTTTTTGAGACAAGTTGTCAACGACAGCGACAGTCAGCCCTCCCTCAACCAAACCAACTGCAAGACTTCCACCAACCAAGCCACCCCCAGCAATCAGTACGTCTACTTCCAGATTCCCAAAGGCCATGTTATATACCTCCAAATAATGATTAAAAAATAAGCATTTATAAAATTTGCCTAATTTTAAGGCATATTTTATCTTAATTAGTTTGCTTATATTAGTAAACGTACCTCGGAAGCACATGAAATAAAAGGATTTATTATAAAATCCCCGTTTTGGCACGAGTATTGAATATTACATCAACACTAAGTACGCAAATAGCCCACCATTGGGGTGGCGTTGCACAATTAAAAGGATCAAACGTATGAAGCTAATAATGGCTGTTATCAAACCTTTTAAACTAGATGAAGTACGTGAGGCCATATCTAGCATTGGCATCGAAGGTATGACCGTCACCGAGGTTAAAGGCTTTGGCAGGCAAAAAGGCCACGACGAAATATATCGTGGGGCTGAATATACACTTAATTTTTTACCTAAAACAAAGCTAGAAATTGCCGTTAACGATGACCTTGTTGAAAAGGCTATTGAGGCAATTAAAACCACGGCCCACACAGGTAAAATCGGTGATGGAAAAATTTTTGTTTACGACATTTCATCTGTGCTTCGCATACGCACAGGCGAACTCGACACAGACGCCTTATAAAGGCAGGAGAAAAAAATGAGTTACCCTTCTTTCAAAAAAATCACATTCACAGCTATTGCTGTGTGCTTATCAATTTTTACTAGTTCATCAGCTGAAGCCGAAAGCCTCACAGAAACACAATATATTTTTAATACTCTCTCGTTTCTGGTGCACGGATTTCTAGTCATGTTCATGGCTGCTGGCTTTGCAATGTTAGAATCTGGTCTTGTACGATCCAAAAATACTGCCACTATTTGCCTTAAAAATATTGCACTCTACTCAATTGCTGGGCTTATGTTTTATCTAATTGGTTATAATTTAATGTATCTAGATGTTGACGGTGGTTTTTTTGGTGGCGTACAAATTTGGTCCGGTGATAATACTGAAGCTATTGCTGGAAAATTTGACTCTGGATATGCAGCTGAGTCCGATTGGTTTTTTCAGATGGTTTTTGTAGCAACTGCTGCATCAATTGTTTCTGGCACACTTGCCGAAAGAATCAAATTGTGGCCCTTCCTGGCTTTTGTCGTTCTGTTATCGGCCATTATTTATCCAATACAAGGTTCGTGGCAATGGGGAGGAGGTTGGCTATCTGAAGCCGGGTTTTCTGACTTTGCCGGATCAACTCTCGTCCATTCTGTAGGTGGTTGGGCTGCTCTTACTGGTGCCATAGTACTTGGAGCCAGAAAAGGTAAATATCAATCTGATGGAAGTATTCAACCAATGCCTGGGGCTAACCTACCACTCGCAACTCTAGGTACTTTTATATTATGGCTTGGCTGGTTTGGATTTAATGGCGGATCACAATTAGCATTGGGCAGTGCTGCAGATGCTATTGCGATTGCTACCATCTACATTAATACAAACATATCTGCTGTAGGTGGTGTTTTAGCTTCTATGCTTCTAACCCAATTAATCTACAAAAAAGTTGATTTATCATTGGCACTCAATGGTGCTATTGCTGGACTTGTCTCAATTACTGCAGGTCCTGATACCCCCTCTTTGGGCCAAGCTTTTTTAATCGGTGCTGTTGGAGGTTCGATAGTTGTTATTTTAGTACCAATCTTAGACAAGTTTAAAATCGATGATGTAGTAGGTGCAATTCCAGCTCACTTAGGTGCAGGAATATGGGGGACACTAGCAGTACCTTTAACTAATCAAGACATCAGTTTCATGGCCCAGATTACCGGAGTTGTCTCTATCGGCATTTTTGTCATCATTTTATCTAGTCTAGTTTGGTTAATGCTTAAGTACACAATAGGTATTAGAGTTTCTGAAGAAGAAGAATTGGATGGTCTTGACAAAACAGAGCTTGGCATGGAGGCATATCCAGAATTTTCAAAATGATATCGTGATATTTTACTCTCAACACTTTTCTTACTTTAAGACGCAGTAAATAGTATGGCCCACAAGTTAAACCAACTTGTGGGTCTTTATTGCTGAATTTTTAGGCTTTAATCCTATAATTGCCACTTTTAAAGGCAGTTACTGCCTTTCCACATAAAAATTTCTAACTTCTCAAAACACTATTTTCTCCCCAATAACTGAGCCTTTTGCATCATTTTAAGTGATTGGCACAATTCTTGAGCTTAATCAAATAAGGATCAAACTTTTATGGAAAACTAAATCTTCTATGGAGGGATAAAATGGATGCAATTAAATCAGGGGCAGATGTTTTTTTCGTACTTATTGGTGCCGTAATGGTTTTAGCAATGCATTGTGGATTTGCTTTTCTTGAAGTGGGCACTGTTTGAAAGAAAAATCAAGTAAATGCGCTAGTCAAAATTATTGTTGATCTTTCCGTCTCAACAGTAGTTTATTTTTTTATAGGTTACATGGTTGCTTACGGTGTTAATTTTATGTTTTCCGCAAAGCAACTTGTAGGAAACACAGGCGAAGGGTATCAGTTCGCTAAAAGTGGTTATGATTTAGTCAAATTTTTCTTTCTTATGACGTTTGCGGCTGCCATACCTGCTATTATTTCAGGAGGAATTGCGGAACGTGCCAAATTCTGGCCACAACTAGCGGCTACTGCCATTATTGTAGGTGCTATCTATCCAATTTTTGAGGGAATGATTTGGGGCTCGCGATTTGGCTATCAAGAATGGTCTGTTAATACTTTTGGATTTGCTTTTCATGACTTTGCAGGCTCTGTGGTTGTTCATGCTGTTGGAGGTTGGCTTGCATTAGGCGCTGTCATCATTCTTGGTGCACGCTTGGGACGTTATGGCAAGAATGGCAACGTAATAGGGATTCCCCCATCCAATATCCCCTTTTTAGCCCTTGGATCTTGGATACTTTCAGTCGGCTGGTTTGGTTTTAATGTAGTGAGCGCACAGAGTCTTGAGGGAGTGACCGGCTTAGTTGCAATAAATTCATTAATGGCTATGGCTGATGGGATTATTGCAGCGATGATAATGGGACGTAATGATCCTGGATTTGTGCATAACGGTGCTTTAGCTGGATTGGTCGCCATTTGTGCTGGATCAGACTTGATGCATCCGATTGGTGCTCTATTCACAGGGGTTGCGGCGGGGTCGCTTTTTGTATGGGGATTTAAGCAATGTCAGGACCAATGGAAAATTGACGATGTTCTTGGGGTGTGGCCTTTACATGGCATGTGCGGCATGTGGGGTGGAATTGCTGCTGGTATATTTGGCCTTGAGTCAATGGGGGGTATTGGTGGTGTTAGTTTCACCGCTCAATTAGTAGGAACTACATGCGGGGTTTCTTTTGCAAGTATTTGCGGATTTATAATATATGGACTTCTAAAAACTACAGTAGGCATTCGCCTGAATCAAGATCAAGAGTATCAGGGAGCCGACCTATCACTTCACCAAATAAGCGCCTATCCTGAAGATGATATACAGCTCTAGAACTGCATAGAAACTTCAACACTAGACTACCTTGAAAATATTTAATTTATAAAAAATGAATAGTCAGTAATCAAAATAGAAAAATTAAAATCTATCACTTGCGTATTATCATTTTCAAACTGTCTCAACTAATTTTGCTAATTTCATAATAACGCACGTTAATATCTTGTAAATACTGGTGCCTTAAAACCTAGATTA
>CACKCT010000040.1:0-10253 GCA_902598645.1 Rhodospirillaceae bacterium
CTCACGGTACTTGCAACGGACCCTGAAGACCGTTGACGGCTGTCGGTCAAGTCATCCTTACTACTACGCAAAAAAATTGGGCCAAAAAAATCATCCTGTCGAATTTTTAATTTACCTTCTCTAACCATCTCCAAAGAGGCAACTAAAGTTGATGCAACGGCTGAACGATAGGGCAATCCATTTTTTAAGTTATCCGGCAAAAAATTCACTAGGGTTTGCCAATCTGGAATTTTGCCAATGACCTGATTAAGACGCCCAAGAGCATCATCAACATTGAACAGCTCCCAAGGCTTTATACGTAATGTCCCATCTCCCTCATTGTTTCTTGCTGAACTGTAGGCCCTTAAAAGATCATACAATGTGACATCAAATACAGTTGCACGAGACAATTTAAAATGTTCGGGCATTCCGCGGGGGAAAAAGTCTTTACCAAGCTGGTTGCGTCCCATAAGACGAATTCCTGCATCCTGAACTGCCTCTAATCGCTTGAGTTGAAACGCTAATGCTTTTGCCATTTCCTCACCTGTGGGTTCACCCTCAGCATCCAGGTCAGGTAAAAGCAATCGGGACTTCAAATAGGCAAGCCAGGCCGCCATAACCAGATAATCAGCTGCAATTTCAAGATTTCGTCTCCGAGACAGGGATACAAACTCTAAATATTGATCAGCCAGTTGAACAATAGATATCTGACTAATATCAACTTTTTGATCTCTAGCAAGAGTCAACAAAACATCGATAGGTCCCTCAAAACCATCAATATCAACAACAAAAGTGGAACTTACTTGTTCATTTAAGGTATTGTCATCTTCAAAATCGTCAAAAGTATCCATTTATTTCCTAAAGCACGCCAGTAAGTTGAAATACAAGTGTAAACATTAATTGGGCTGGCTCAACCACAAGCCAGGATAAAACTTGCAAATCTAAACCTAACTTTTTTCCAATCAAGGGTAACACAATGATCCCAACTAGAATAATTAAAAATCCAAAAGGATCAACATGGCGAGCTGGGTTAGAACTAACCCTACCATTCAATAATGCTGTATCATCTCCCAATCGCCAAGCAACGTACCCGTGTGCAGCTTCATGAAAAGTAATCGCTACAAATATTGGCAACGTCCATACGGAAATCGCAAATATTAATCCCTCTAGATCAAAACCAATCAAGTCAACATTGCCTCTAACTTTTGAACATAGTCATCAAACGTGCCATCAAGTGAGACTCTACTTTGGATGCGAAAATTCTCTGCATTTTCAATACGTTTTTTAGCTTGGTCACTCAATGGAAGACCTCCAGATACCACCTGAACCATTTCATCCATCTGGCCATTGCAGTGCAAAACAACATCACACCCAGCAGCCAAAGCACCTACCGTTCGGTGCTTTAGCGAACCATCTAGTGCTTCCATGGATAAATCATCAGATAGTAAAAGACCCTCAAAGCCGATATGATTACGAATAAGTTGAATGACCTTCTTTGACAAGGTTGCTGGATAATCTCTGTCTATTTGTTGATATAATACATGGGCAGTCATTGCCCACGGCATAAAATTTAGATTCTTGAAAGGAACAAAGTCACTAGTTATCAAGCTATCAAGATTTACATCAACTAGTGGCAATGCCTTGTGACTGTCCACGTTGGCCCTACCATGACCAGGAATATGTTTTATTACCGGCAAGACCCCCCCTTCCAGGAACCCTTCGCAGGTTGCCATAGCTAAGGCTGAAATCTTATTCACATCATTTCCGTAAGCACGGTCACCTATAATTAAGTCAGCTTCCGGCTGCGGTAAGTCTAGAACTGGTGCACAATTAACATCTATTCCAAGCTCTAAAAGTTCATGTGCTATAAGAAAAGAATTCAGACGAGCCGCTTTAAGTGCATTCCGCTGATCTTTATTATAAAGCTCTGCGAAACACGATGCTGCAGGAATATCTCGCCAATAAGGTGGTTTTAGACGTTGAACACGTCCCCCTTCCTGATCAATGAGAACAGGGGCATTTGGGCGTTGTACTGCAATGCGAAGTGAAGAAACCAGAGCTTTAACTTGTTCTGGTTTGTTACAATTGCGCTGAAAAAGTATAAACCCAAACGGGTTAACTTCTGAAAAAAAACGCCACTCTTCATCGCTAAGCACAGTTCCAGAACAACCAAAAATTGCAGCAAGTGGTGGAGAAATAGACAATTTAACCGCCTGGACGCACAATCAAACAACCAACCTTACGCTTAATAAGGTTCTCACACAATGATTTGGCTACATCTTCCCAAGAAATGGGACCAGCGCGTAATCGATAGAAAATACCCTTTGACGGGCCCAAATCTACCCGCACCACATTCAGAGAGTAGTCCCCTAACAAATCCCCATGCAGATTTTTCAACCGTGTCCACTCACTCGTAGCCATCTCTCGAGTTCGAACCGCTGCAATCTGAACTTGATAGGCAATTCCTGAGATAGGTGTATTAGATGACAATGGTACTACCAAAGATGAAGCCGCCTGTGAGGAAATTACCTTTTTTGAATTTGTTGAAGGCTTTTGATTAATCTTTGGTGGAGAGATAGAATTAGGAATTGTCATTGGTGTATTCACAGTATTAACAACATTTTTTCTCTCAACTTTACCGGTGTTCAAACCCTGCTTAGGTTGTGTAGACGAAACAGTAACTTTTTCTGACGCTGAAGGCACCTGAATACTTTCTTGTTTTAAAGCTGGCTCACGGTTTCCTTTTAGTGAGGTGTCAGGAACTACTGCCTTATTTTCCAATCCTAAGGGTTTCTTCAAATCCTGTTTAGGCAACAAATTAGACTTTTCAGAAAGTGAATGGGTAATTAATGGGCCGGGGTTTAGTTTTTGTTTAGAGCTAAGGTTGTGAGTGGGGACTGGTGGGATTTTTGGAACTTCAGGCAAAGGAAGTAAGCGCTCGACCCTCGGCTCAGCAACTCCTCCATTCATACGTTCGTAAACAAGTTTGTCGCGGTCAGGAATAGACATGCCTCCAGGTGTTTTTGGACGGACTTTAACTGGACCCTCCATTGCACGAATAACTGGCAATTGGTCACCAACGTGTTGTCGCAAATGATCACCATAAAAAAACCAGCCAACGCCCGCCATGCCACAAAGAAAAAGCAGCACAAAAAAATACCTCAACCCAGCACGCCCAGATCGTGACCGTTTCACGGGTTTAAACTCAAGCGCATCCGTTGGGTTTGGGATAATCTTTTCTTCTGGTCTTCCTATTGAGCTCATCAATGCATCTCTTCCAACGGAACCACGCCTATGATTTCTAATCCAGATGCAAATACAAATGCGATCCCTTTAATTAGTGCGAGTCTTGCCAGAGTTAGTTCGCGATCATCCTCCAAAATAAAGCGCAAGGAAGCATCATCTTTTCCTTTATTCCATAAAAAATGGAAATGAGCTGCTAATTCGTTTAGATAAAAAGCTATACGATGAGGTTCATGTGCCAGCGCTGCACCTTCAACCACATGTGGCCAACTTGCCATTAGTTTAATAATCGACAGCTCCGATTTATCTTGCAACCTTTCTAAAGATGCATTCACCAAGGTCTCGATAGAAGGCTCACCATGAGGAAAAAAATTTGATGAATGACGAAACACAGAATGTATACGAGCATTAGCATATTGAACATAAAACACAGGATTATCACGTGACTGTTCTGTCACTCTTGCAAGATCAAAATCAAGTTGTGCATCATTCTTACGGGTTAACATAATGAACCGCACTACATCTTTACCAACTTTATCAATAATTTCTCGTAAGGTAACAAACGTGCCGGCACGCTTTGACATTTTAACAGCCTTGCCATTCTCCATTAGATTGACCATCTGACAAAGTTTGATATCTAATTCACCTTGACCATGGGTTATGGCTGCAACAGCAGATATCATGCGTTTCACGTAACCTCCATGATCCGCACCCCAAATATTTATCATTTTGTTGAAACCGCGTTGATGTTTGTCTTGATGATAAGCTAAATCTGTGGCGAAATATGTCCAGGATCCATCACGCTTTCTAACTGTGCGGTCAGTATCGTCTCCAAAGTCAGACGATTTAAATAATGTCTGTACTCTTGGTTCCCAATTGTCATCCTTGCGACCTTTAGGTGGCTCTAGAGTACCATCGTAAATCAGCCCCCTGTCATTAAGTTTACCAATGGCACTTTCAACTCCACCCTTATTCACAAGTGTACGCTCAGACGTAAAAACTCCATGTTCGATCCCTAGAGCCCGCAAATCTTGACGAATGAGATCCATCATAGCATCAATAGCAAAAACAGAAAGTGGCTCGAGCCATTGAGCCTCAGGAATTTCTTTCCATTTATTACCTTCTAGATCAGCTAGTTTTTTGCCCGCCGCTATTAAATACTCCCCGGGGTATAAGCCCTCAGGAACATCATCTATCTTGTCGTCAAGTGCTTGACAATACCGCAAGTGCAAAGACCGAGCCAGAACCTCGATTTGAGTTCCAGCATCGTTAATATAGTACTCACGTGTTACAGCAAATCCTACTTTTTCCAGAAGGGAAGCCAAAGCATCTCCAAAAACAGCACCTCGACCGTGCCCCACGTGCAAAGGGCCTGTAGGATTAGCAGAGACGTATTCAACATTTACTAGTGTATTGTTTCCAATACCTGACTCCCCATAAGAGACCTGAGCTTTTAGAACCTCCCTCAAACGACACCACCAAAAAGAATCTTCTAATGTTATATTGATAAAACCAGGCCCTGCAATTTGTGCATCAGCCACATGTTCAATTGCCATTAACCGTTTTAAAAGTGACGCAGCTATTTCGCTTGCATTCATACTTGCAGGTTTCGCAAGCAGGAGGGCCGCATTCGTTGTGACATCTCCATGAGATTGATCACGAGGTGGATCTACTGCTATTCTCGAAGTATCAATACCTATCGGAAGCTGCCCATCAGTAATCAAAGAATCAATAATAATGAGTACTTTCTCACGGAAATATTCAAACAAATTCATGAGTTTTTAGCCTGAACATCAAACAAATTTTGATACTCGTCTAGAGCGTATCTATCAGTCATACCCGCAATATAATCTGCGACAACACGAGCCATTTCTGTTGAATCAGATTTTTTAAATCTAACTTGTAACTCATAGGGCAAGCACTCTGGTTCTTTAATTAACAGTTTGAAGAGTTCCTTGACCACCCTCTTTGCCTTAGATGTCATTCGATTCAATTTGTAGTGACGGTACATGTTTTCAAAGAGAAATTTTTTTAGAGCTGCATCGTTGGCTCTCATAGTGTCAGAAAAACCTGCAATGGGCGTATGGCTTCCACGTATATCATCTGGGGTTTTAGGATTAAGATCATCCAAGCGTGCTTTTGTCTCAACCAGAAGGTCAATAACCATTTCTCCAATCATTCGACGGACAGACTCATGAATTATTCGCGACTCGTCAAGATCAGGGTAAGTCTTTTTTACTTCTGCGAATACTGGGCCTACGAGTGGAACATCTGCTAAATCATTTATTGTAAATAAACGAGCCCGTAATCCATCATCAATATCATGATTGTTATATGCGACATCATCAGCAATTGCAGCAACTTGTGCTTCAGCACTTGCATAAGTGTGGAGTTCCAAATCATGTTTTGCATTATACTCAACCACAGCACTTGGGAGTCCTGCATAACTTTTACCATTTTTTACGAGCGGTCCATTGTGTTTGACAACGCCTTCCAAAGTTTCCCAGGTCAGGTTAAGTCCAAGGAAATTCGCATAACTAGCCTCCAGTAGTGTCACCACTCTCAAAGACTGTGCGTTATGATCAAACCCATCATAGGGAGCCATTAATTCCTGCAGCGCGTCTTCTCCGGCATGTCCGAAAGGGGGATGGCCAAGATCATGAGCCAATGCAAGGGCCTCGCCTAGATCCTCATTTAAACTAAGGGCACGACAAACAGAGCGTGCAATTTGAGAAACTTCTAGAGAATGTGTCAGGCGGGTACGAAAAAAATCCCCTTCATGGTTAACAAAAACTTGAGTTTTGTATTCTAGACGACGAAACGCTGCTGAATGAATAATTCTGTCACGATCACGCTGAAAACAAGTACGTGTCGCACTGTCAGGCTCTGCAAATAGCCGGCCACGGCTATTTTCTGGTATGCAGGCATAGGGTGATATATTAGTCATATTTAAAAACTTACAAGATCAAACAATCATTAAATAGAGTTATTTTGTACAGTTTTGCATCATAGAGAGCTAGCGATAGGTTTATGAACGTCTGCTTAACAAAAATCGTTGCCACAAGAGATAACCATGATGTATCATTTAGTAAGTGGGTTTAATTACGTATAAGAAGCCTTGGAATCAACAAAAATGTCAGAAAATAATACCACTAATGCACGTGGAAGCCTCGGAATTTCTGAGAACGCGGCAAAGCAGATTGCTGATCTTATTAAGCAAGAGGATAAGGAAGGGGTTCGCCTGCGCGTAGCTGTTTCAGGTGGCGGTTGTTCTGGTTTTCAATATGGTTTTAGCCTTGACAGCATCACAAATGCTGACGATCACCTGTTTACTAAGAATAATATTGAGGTAATTGTTGATGATATTTCCCTGGAATATTTGAGTGGCTCAGAACTTGATTACGTTCAAGATCTCATTGGCTCATATTTTTCCATCAAAAACCCAAATGCTTCCTCAACTTGTGGTTGCGGAACATCATTTTCTATCTAGTATTGAATTGTATGTTAGACAGATCTTTTTGGCATTTTTTTGAACAAGAACTAACAAATGGTAAGAATTGCCACATGGAATGTTAATTCAATCAAGGCACGCCTTCCAATAGTTGAACGTTGGTTAAAAGAGGCTGATCCACATATTGTCTTACTTCAAGAATTAAAATGTATTGATGAAGCCTTTCCCAAAGATGAGATAGAGGCACTTGGTTATAACGTCGAGACAGTAGGTCAAAAAACTTACAATGGGGTGGCTATACTCTCCAAGTTCCCAATTGATGTTGAATTGAGAGCCCTACCGGGAGATAGCACTGATGACCAGGCACGTTACCTAGAAGCCTTCACAGGTTCAGTTCGCGTAGCATCTATATATCTTCCAAATGGTAACCCGTATCCCAGTAAAAAATTTGACTATAAGCTAGATTGGATGGAGCGTTTATATAAACATACTGTAAATTTACTCACAACTGAGGATGCCTTTGTGATTGGGGGAGATTTTAACGTTATTCAGCAGGCTAGTGATGTATACAACCCAGAATTGTTCAAAAATGATGCACTTTATCAAGCAGAGTCACAAGCAGCCCTGAGAAAGATAATAAATCTTGGTCTTACCGATGCACTTAGAGCAATTACCACTGAAACTGGTCTGTATTCGTGGTGGGGTTACATGGCTGGAGGTTGGCAAAAAGATCATGGTGTTCTGATCGACCATCTGTTACTCAGTCCTCAAGCTGCTGATCAACTAAAAGACTGCCAAATTGATCGCAGTCCACGTGGGTGGGAAAAACCATCAGATCACACTCCAGTCTGGTGTGAGTTAGATTGTTAAATTGGTTGTTAGTATAACTAATTTTTTGAATTTTAAGTATCTCATTTGAAAAATAAACAGTAAAAAGCGTTCAAAATACAGCAAATACAACATTGAAAAACAATATAATTTTTTTGTTGCAGAATATTGAAATATTTTGCGTGTTACATAGCATCTACATTTTTTAACTTACAATTTAATTTATTAGGTTTTTGGGACATTTTTGGAATAAATTTAATCTTCAGGGTTGCGAAAAGATGAAAATCTCCCTAAATTTTTACTAATGTTTTTTTAAATCACCATTTTAAAGTTTGTATTATGAAACATAGTGAAAACACAATACGTACTGCTAGATATAGCATTGGAGAACTTGTTCGGCACCGTGTATATCCTTTCCGCGGAGCTATTTTTGACGTTGACCCCGAATTTGATAATGACGAAGAGTGGTGGTTGTCAATTCCAGAAGAAGTCCGCCCAAAGAAAGATCAACCTTTCTACCATCTGCTTGCTGAAAATGATGATGGTCCCTACATAGCATATGTATCTGAACAAAATCTTTTACCTGACGAGTCTGGTGAGCCTGTCAAGCACCCAAACATTGAGGAAGTTTTCGACGGCTTCTCCAATGGACACTATATTTTCTCTAGAGAACTTGCCAACTAAATTTTTAGAAAAATAATAATCGTCTCAAAGGTTTTTGAGTCGGGTAAATGCATCCTGTAATTTTTCTAATGTCATAGCGGTGTCGTCTCGGCGCTGACGCTCCAGTTCAATAATTTTTACAGGTGCTTTTGCCCTAAAATTCTTATTTGCCAATTTTTTATCATGATTAATCATATCACCTTTGAGCTTAGTGATCTCTTTTTCAAGACGACTTGCTTCATTGTCAATATCAATAACATTTTCCAGAGGGATAATAATAACTGCCTCATCGATAACATCATGCACGGAACACTTTGGAACATCTCCATGAAGGATCCCCAAAGAGGATAATCTTGCAAGTGAAACAAGAATATTCCTATGTGTCTCCAATCTTGCTTTACTACCCTCACTAGCTCCTTTTAAAAGCAAAGGAATATTTGCACCTGGTGAAATATTTAATTCTGAGCGTATCGTACGAATTTGAGAGACCAAACGGACAACCCAGTCCATTTCAGCTTCAACTTTTTTATCAATTAGACTTTCAGGTAATTCGGGCCATGGTTCTAAAATCATACTTTTATTCACATCATATTGTGATTTCCACAATTCTTCTGTTATGAAAGGCATGACTGGGTGTAGCATATGCAAAATCTGGTTCAAAGCCCACGCCATCGTTGCACGGGTTTCACTCTTTTTTTCTTCATTCTTATCTTGGAATATGGACTTTGAAAACTCTAAATACCAGTCACAAAAAGTTCCCCACGTAAATTGGTAAAGAGTATTTGCAACATCATTAAAGCGATATGTTTCTATAGCTAAAGCCGTTACTTTTGCCGCTACAACTGTTTTACCTACAATCCATTTATTTATTGTTAGCTTACATTTTTCAGGTTCAAAAGTTTTATCTGATACGCACCCATTTAATTCAGCAAAACGCGCAGCATTCCATAACTTTGTACAAAAGTTACGATATCCCTCAACCCTTGATTCTGACATTTTTACATCACGCCCTTGAGCTGCAAATGCAGACAAAGTAAAACGCAAAGCATCTGCGCCATACTTATCCACAAGATTTAACGGATCAATCACGTTGCCCTTAGATTTTGACATCTTTTGACCATTTTCATCACGCACTAGTGCATGGATATAAACAGTATGAAATGGTACATCGTTCAAAAAATGCATACTAAACATCATCATTCGGGCTACCCAAAAGAAAATAATATCGAAGCCAGTAACTAACACATCTGTTGGATAATATCGGGTTACCTCCGGTGTCTCTTCAGGCCAGCCCAATGTCGAGAATGGCCAAAGGGCTGACGAAAACCAAGTATCTAAAACGTCCTCATCTCTTTCTAGTTCAACACTTTTGCCATAGTGCTTATCAGCAGCAGATTTAGCTAAATCTTCATTAAGCTCGACAAATACTGTTCCATCTGGGCCATACCAAGCAGGTATCTGATGTCCCCACCAAATTTGACGTGAGATACACCATGGTTGAATATTGCGCATCCATTCAAAATAGGTTTTCTCCCAATTCTTTGGAACAAAATTAGTTTTTCCCTGCTCTACTGCTTTAATTGCAGGTCTCGCCATTGTTTGCGCATCAACAAACCACTGATCAGTTAGCCAAGGCTCTATAACAACACCAGATCTATCTCCATAAGGGACTGTCATCAAGTTTTCTTCCGTTTTCTCAAACAGATCTAGTCTTTTGATTTCAGCTATAACTTTGTCACGCGCTTCAAAACGATCAAGTCCTTGCATATGATTTGGTACTTTTTCATTCATATGTGCATCTTGATCAAAAATATTAATCACTTCTAAGCCATGCCGTCGTCCAACCTCAAAGTCATTAAAATCATGAGCTGGGGTGATCTTAACCGCTCCGGATCCCTTATCAGGATCAGCATATTCATCACCAACAATAGGGATTCTACGACCAACAATAGGTAAGATGCAGTTGCTACCAATCAAATCATTAAAACGCTTATCCTCAGGATGTACAGCCACCCCAGTATCGCCCAGCATAGTCTCTGGTCGTGTTGTTCCTACTGATATAAACTCGCCTTTTCGTCCTTCAACTGGA
>CACKCT010000041.1:0-10023 GCA_902598645.1 Rhodospirillaceae bacterium
AAACCTACTTTAGTTTATTAATTTATGTTTATTCGGAGTCGATTTGAAGCGGGGTAATCATGTTAGGGTAGTCTTTAAGTTCGTTTAAAACTTTCCAACGATCCATAAAGCTCGCACGGAGTAACAGGTAGCCTATACTGCTTTTGAAACGAGCAGGATCGGCTTTTGATTTTTTTACTAACTCTCTCTCAAAGTCCATCAAGTCATCAAATAATGGCCTAATTTCTTTTAAGTCACTCTCAAATTTTTTTTGGTTTTGCTCTCTATATTTAAAGCGGACTGAGAAAGGGTAAAAAAGTGTGCGTAACACAAATTGATCTTTTTCACTGAAGACTGTGCCGGTTGGACGTTTAATGCAAGTCTCATCAAATGGTGACATAGCCTTGTTCTCTTTGAAGTCTGGGCTTGACGGATCCCCCCACCATTTTTTCCCTTGAGCTGTCATTTCGTATAAAGTTGGTGATTCTTTGACACCCAACCAGGAGCAAAAAGCACGCATGGTAGCTTTTGGCCGTTTTTTTAGATCCTCTAGACGAATTCCAACAGAGTCCTGTGTACGGAAAGCAATTTGGTCAATGGCAAATAGCATTCCAATTATGCGGTAAATTAACTTAGAGTAATTATTTTCTTTGAAAAGAACCCGAATCCAAGATTCACAGCTTTGTATTGGCTCGCGGACCATCATTACTAATCGGGCATCTGGTACATGCCGAAGGAAGTTTAGCTTAGTAAAGTTTTCTGGACAATGAATGTGGTAAAATACGGTTTTCTTATCAGTACTTGTTTTTAGGACCCTCTCAAACGCTGCGTGTATGACCATGAGGAACGATTTAGGGTCAATTCTGTGGTGTAATTGAAGTAACCTTTGCGCTTCGTCACAAAATACTTCTTTATCTAACGAGAGTGACTCATTGCGGTTTTCACCAACGTTTGCCATCCCCTCTTTTTTCCCTAAGAAAGAGGTGTCATCTGTTCTTCTGCTGGGTGTGGGATGTGGACTATTTGCGTCAAATAAAACATCAAAATCTTCCATAAAGCGGCGAGGTAACCCTTGCCAACCATTAGTTGTCATTTTGCTCCATACATCCTGGTTGAAGTAACCCTGTAGGTAAATACTTGGCAAAGTTGAAATTTCAGGGTGGGAATCAATTAAACTATGCAACAATCCTGTTCCGCTACGTCCAAAGCTTAACAATGCGACAAGTCTATCAGGAATTTTTGAGGGTTCTATGTGGTCTGGATGTTTTTTAGATATGAGTATTTCTTCATCATTTTTTGGAGGTAATGTAGCTAAAGCATTTCTAAAGCTTTCATCAGATTTATGTGGTTCAAAGCTATCCAAAAAGTATCGAAGTAACATATACTCACACGTTGATTGGGCAGCAGGGCTGAATCGTAGGTGGTCAGGGATGCCTTTTTTATTTTGCATATCGTTAGAAAAATGCAGTGCTTTCAGGGCGTTTTTCAGCCCATACCAAGCATCAGAATGGTCTGGTTGAATAGCCAAAACCTTTTGGTAGCTGTCAACTACCTCTTCTACATAGCCACATTTTGTTAAAGCTAAACTGAGATTGTAATGGGCATCGGCATAATTAGGTTCAAGGATTGTAGCTTTGCGAAAAAATTTTATGGCTTCCAAATAGTCTTCATGGGCTGCCATTATTAATCCAAGGTTGAAATGGGCATTGGTCGAGTTTGAATCTATATTAAGGGCGTCTTTGAAGCATTTTGTGGCGTTTTCTTTTTTATTGAGAGCAATATAAACAATACCAAGATTATTGATATATTTGACATTACTTTGGTCGTTCTCAATGGCTTTGGCAATAAACCTTATTGCTTGCTCATTTCGGCCCCCATGATGGGCAGCTAATCCCAAAAGGTGAAGAGCTTCAGCATCATGGGGGTTGTAGGTCAGTACTTCTCTGTAGCATTTTTCAGCTTGTACCAGGCGCCCTGCCTTGTGGTGTTCAAGCCCAATATCCAGCAAAGTGCCGGGGTTGTCTTCCAATTACTTTTCCTCCAAATAATTTCATATATGTTAATTATTGTATCGGTATTGCGTAGTAACGAAAATAAAATATGCAAAGAACTCATTGTAATTTATTAGTCATAATGATCTCTTCTTGTCCTCTTGTGCATAGAGGGCTATACAAAGTTAACGGGCAGTTGGCCGAGTGGCTGAAGGCGCCTCCCTGCTAAGGAGGTATGGGTTCACGCTCATCGAGGGTTCGAATCCCTCACTGCCCGCCATGTACTCATATAAGAGATTGGAAACATTGGTAATTTATAAACCTAAATCAGGCTATAACACAGGTTTGTAAGATGCTGAAGAGTATACAAAAGATAAAATTTAAGTAAGGCCAAGCTATTTTCTTTTACAAAGTATAAATTGAAGAATTATAGGAAAGTTTTTTGTGATGCGTATCATAATAGCTGCAACTATTCTAGTTTTGATTAGTCACCTTGGTTGGGCAAAAGAGGAAGAGTTGTTATTTGAAAGCGTATCTAATCTTCCTATCCACTCTTTTGAAAACGACCAATCCAAACTAAATTTTATTGCGATAATTGGGGGTGCAGGATTAAAAAATAAAAAAGGTAAAAGTAAAAATTTTTTGGTCTCTCAAAGGACGACCTTTACAAGTTACAATATGAACTACTATTTATTTCCAAACTGGTCTGAATCAGAAAAAGCAAGTTACAAATTGCGGGCAAGTAAGAAAAGAGCAAGTAGAATCCTCAATTTATTGAAAGAACTTAGAAAACGTAATTCCCTCCCAGTTTATTTGGTGGGTTTTAGTAGGGGCTCTGTAGACGCAGCCAGTTTTGCAAAGAAACACCCAGATAAAATTAGAGGCATTGTTCTCGCCTCTGGTGTTTACACGAACTCTTCAAAAAACGCAGAGTCATATTCTATGCAACGTATTGTTGGCACAAAAATCGGGGTCAATACACTAGTTGCTCATCACAAGAAAGATTTATGCAAGGTGACTAAATTCAAATTTGCCAAAAGGTTTTATGACGGTCTTCATGCTCCTGTTAAAGAGTTACTTGCGTTTGATGGAGGCATTCCTTCCGGTAGGAAATGCGGGCCCTTGCATTATCATGGTTATGAAAATATTGAAAGTGAGGCAGCAAAAAAAATTTCTGAGTGGCTACTAATGGACGTTGATAGATAAAAAGTTACGGGGTCAAAGTTCTAATTTAAATGATAATTGAGGGTCGACGGCATTATTGCGTTTTTTTTTGTTGTTAGGCCGTCTACGGCTCCCAAGTTTTTTGTGAATATTTTTTGCTTTATCTTTGAAGTTTTGATCTTTTTGGATTGCTGTAATTTTTGCGAGTGCTGACTTTGCAGCCTGAGTTTGATTGACGATCGGTTCGGGGTAATCCGTGCCTATTATACATTGCGCATCTTTTTGGATTGATAAGGTCATTTGTGAGGGTTCATGTATCCAGATGCTCGATACGTTGCTTAATTCTGGTACCCATTGTTTTATAAATTTTCCGTTTTTGTCATGTTCCTGAGACTGTTTAGTAGGGTTATAAATCCGAATTGTATTGATGCCTGTTACACCGGATTGCATTTGAAGCTGGCTGTAATGAATACCTGGTTCATAGTCAGTAAATAATTGTGCTAGATGGTCTCCAGTTTTTCTCCAATCAAGCCATAGGTGATAGCTGGCAAAGCTCATTAACATGGCACGCATGCGAAAAGTAATCCACCCTTCGTAAATTAGGTTACGCATGCATGCGTCAATAAATGGGAAACCAGTTAATCCTTTTTTCCATGCTTGAAAATAGTGCTCGTTATGGTCAGTTTTTCGCATCTCCTCAAAAGCAGGGTGCATGCATTTTGTTTCAATACTAGGTTGATCCTCTATTTTTTGAATAAAATGGCACCTCCATGCAAGTCTAGAACTGAACGCTGTCAGATTTCGCTTCCAAGTTTTAGAATTTTGATCACTCAGATGCTTACGGTGTTTCATGCTCAGCTTGATCACTTCACGCACAGTTAATGTGCCCCAGGTGAGGTGAGGCGATAGGCGAGAGCAATACTTTTCTGATTTTCCTGGGGCAGAAAGATGAAAAATATAGTTTTTGCTACTTTCATTTAGAAATTTCCAAAGGGTTCTTATACCCTCTCGACGACCTCCTTTTTGTGTGATTCCGTGTATTTTATCACCAAACATTGGATTTTTTTTTGATGGTATCGCCCCTAGTGAAATATTGTTAATTGGTTTTAATTTTTGTGGCTTTTTTACCAATGGTTTTACCATTCGGGCATTGCGAATTCTTGACCAATCATCTCGTTTTTTAAGGTAGCGAACAACACCATTTGTGGGGTACTCGTGCAATGGAATAGTTTGGTTCTTACACCATTCAGTCACTTTCTTGTCTCGGCAATACGTCCAATTATTACCACTCTCTTCATGTGCAAAAATACCTTTAATTTTGTAATTTGCACTGATCGTTTCCAGGATCTCAACTATATTACCAACTCTTATAACAAGTGGTTGACCAAGATTGGTGCAATCCGAGAATAGTTCAATTAAACAATCATGGACGAAATTCCAATGTCGACGGGAGGCAAAAGATTGCTGCCAATATTCTGGTTCTACAACATACAACGGTAAAGTTGGTAAACCGGTCATAGTAGCCTCTTGTAGGGGGAGATTATCGTGTATCCTTAGATCACGTTTAAACCAGACAATGTTAACTTTCTCTTTCACAAGAACAAAATAGCAACATATGTATCCCAACACAAATATTTTTTCTCTTTAAGGGTTTCAAATTTTTTGAAACTCGTACGCAAAGAACACATTAAAAATTTTTTTAAAAATGCGCATTTTTGAGCTAAAGTGTTTATGCTTTGATTTAGCTGAAACGATATTTCTTTTGGTGTAAAGAACTTTGAGCTATTTGTTTACATAAAAAAATTTTTTGATAGTTGATAGAAAACTCGTCAAAACATAGGGGGTGGTCATGCCTAAATTAAAACTAAGATTTTTGACAATGACAATGATTGTAGTTTTTTTTGGGGTTTTAGATTTTCAGCCCCTTATAGCAGAAGAGGTAAAGGTTAAGCGTGGTAATCTGACCCTAAATGCAAATCTCAATCTTCCTTCAGAAAAGTCTTTGTCTGACGGTGTTGTTTTGATGCTTCATGGTACTCTCGCCCACAAGGACATGGAATTCATGCGTGGCCTTCAAGATATGTTGGTGGAACGGAATATTCCAAATTTGGCTTTTAATTTGAGTTTGGCTCAAGACAATCGTTACGGCATGTTTAATTGTGCTGGACCTCATCGTCATAAAGATACCAATGCTGTAGAGGAAATAAAAACGTGGGTGGAATTTCTAAAAGCAAGAGGAGCAACTGCAATAACGATTTTAGGACATTCCCGAGGTGGCAACCAAGTGGCGCGGTATGTGGCTGATAATCCTGACCGGGCCATCAAGAGGGTAGTATTGATATCACCGGGAACATGGACACCAGGAGAGTTGAGACGCAATTACATCAAAAATTACAAAAAAGATTTATTGCCACTATTGAAAGAGGCCAAGTCTTTGGTGCGAGGAAATCAGGGTGATAAACTTATGGAAGGCGTTGATTTGCTCTATTGCCCTAATACTATTGTCGCAGCAAAGACTTTTGTAGATTATTATAGTGAGTCACCACTTTTGGATACGCCATCCGTAATTAGGCGTATTAAATTGCCTGTATTAGCGGTAGTGGGTGATAACGATCAAGTTGTTCCAAAGTTTTTAGAGCAAATGATTATGTTTGACCAACCTAACGTGAAATTTAAAATAATTGAAGATGCCGGTCACTTCTTTCTTGATCTTTACAGCGAAGATTTGGCTGATGAAATAGCCGCTTTCGTTAACGCTGGCTAATTTTAATGTAATTTAAAAATTACAGTTCATTTTTTGCTTGGGATATGGTTTCAGCTAAACCTGAGCTAGCCTCCCGTTTTGGAGCGTGTGCGCTCAGATAATACTCAAAAAATCTCACAAAGTCCTCTACCACATCATTTGGATCCTTTGACTTTTGGGTTGCCAAGAAAAAAGAATATGCAGAAAAATTTGCAGCGGCGTGGCGTATACCTTGGGCTAAGTCTTCAACCCCTTGTCCCTGCCTTAAATGATCATTGGCGAGATTAATAATTTTGTTTGCAAAGACCATGCTAGGGCTTGGTTGCTCATTCTCTGTTGTTTCAGTTGTCATTCTATGGCCCTGCTGTACCGTTAAAAGTAAAACTAACACAAAAATATTGACAGTCCTTAGGGCTATACAAAAACCTTATCTGTAGATCAAGTACTATAATGTGTTCAATATGATTATTTGCTCTGGATTTTAAAAAATCGGAATTTTAGACGAGTGGCCTAGTAATCAACATTTTTTTTAACATACCAGTAAAATAAGCCAACACGATTTTTAGAAAAAAGTTGAATGGGATTGACCAAGTGCCTAAAAAGTATTTTTTTTAGTTGATAGTTTATGTTCAGCAGTACAATCTGGTATTAAGATAAATTAGACGCTTTTATTAGGACAGAGTGTTTTGGGAGAAGGAAATGGATGTTAAAGCGGCTGTTGCATTTAAGGCGGGTGAACCATTAAGTATTGAAACTGTGCAACTTGAAGGACCAAAGGCTCACGAAGTCTTGGTTGAAATAAAAGCAACGGGTATTTGTCATACAGACTCCTTTACACTCTCAGGTGAAGATCCCGAGGGCTTGTTCCCTGCTATTCTTGGCCATGAAGGTGCTGGCGTAATTGTTGATGTTGGCCCTGGAGTATCGTCCGTTAAAAAAGGAGATCACGTCATCCCCCTCTACACCCCTGAGTGTCGTCAGTGTAAATTTTGTCTTTCAGGTAAGACAAATCTTTGTCAGGCAATTCGTGAAACTCAGGGTAAAGGTATAATGCCAGATGGAACAAGTCGCTTCTCGATTGATGGTGAGCCAATTTTTCACTACATGGGTACTTCAACCTTTTCTAACTATTCTGTGATGCCAGAAATCTCAGTTGCAAAAATTCGCAAAGATGCCCCTTTCGACAAAGTTTGTTACATAGGTTGTGGCGTGACTACCGGCGTTGGAGCTGTCATCAATACAGCTAGGGTGACACCGGGTTCTACCGTTGCCGTCTTTGGTCTTGGCGGTATAGGCTTAAACGTGATTCAGGGCGCACGAATGGTGGGTGCAAATGTCATTATTGGGATTGATGTTAATCCTAATAAAGTTGAACTTGCTAACCAGTTTGGTATGACTCATTTTGTTAATCCTAAAGAAGTAGATGATGTGGTCGTAGCTATTGCAGACATCACAGATGGAGGGGTTGATTATAGTTTCGAATGCATAGGCAATGTCAATACAATGCGCCAATCCTTAGAATGCTGTCACAAAGGGTGGGGCGAAAGCGTGATTATTGGCGTTGCAGGTGCTGGACAAGAAATTTCAACTAGACCATTTCAATTAGTTACGGGCAGGGTCTGGAAGGGCACAGCTTTTGGGGGTGCCAGGGGACGCACAGATGTTCCAAAAATTGTTGATTGGTATATGGAAGGCAAGATTGATATTGATAGCTTGATAACCCACAAGTTGTCCCTTGATGATATAAACAAGGGTTTTGATCTTATGCATGCCGGTGAATCAATTCGTTCAGTTGTTGAGTATTAGTATGTCTTTAAAAGTATTAAAAAAACACCATTGCCATGGTGGCGTCATGACTTATTACAGCCATACCTCTCAATCTGTTAATGGAGAAATGATGTTTTCCGTTTATCAACCACCACAATTGAAAAAGGGAAAACGTTTGCCTGCTTTGACGTACCTTGCTGGCTTAACATGTACCCAAGAAACTTTTATGATTAAAGGTGGTGCTCAACAATTTGCTGCTAAGTATGGCATTATTCTGATTGCACCGGATACAAGTCCCCGTGGTGCGGGTATAGCAGGTGAGGAGGATTCATGGGACTTTGGTACAGGTGCTGGGTTTTATATTGATGCCTGCAAGGAAGAATGGGCAAAAAATTACCGTATGGAAAGCTATGTTACTAGCGAACTTCAAGTTATAATGAAAAAAAGTCTAAATGTAGACTTGTCGAGACAGGGCATTTTTGGCCACTCAATGGGTGGTCATGGAGCATTAACTCTTGGTTTAAAATATCCCAAAATCTACCAAAGTATCTCTGCTTTTTCACCAATTTGTTCACCAACAGACTGTCCGTGGGGGAAAAAGGCCTTTTCGGGATATCTTGGCAATGATACGGAAGTCTGGAAGCGCCACGATGCTGTCAAGTTGATTCAGAACGTAGATAAATCGCAACACAATTTAATTTTAGTTGACCAAGGTTTAGATGATGAATTTCTTGATGAACAGCTCAAGCCTGATCACCTTGAACAGGTTTGTAAAGATGTTGGTTTCCCCCTGAAGTTGCGTTACCACAAGGGCTACGATCACAGTTATTATTTTATCAGTACCTTCATGGCAGACCATTTGGCACATCATGCTGGAATAATATGCTCATAAAACAAATGGGTTCTGTTTTAATCAGTAATCAAACTTTGAAATATTCTAGTTAAAGTGTCAGAAATATTCCAATGATAATTAATTTTTTGCTCTGGCTTTTGAAAGATGGTTGAGCAAGACAATAACAGTATGGCTTATTGTGCAATAGAATAAGTTAAAACCGATTTGCAGGCATACCCTTTTCTATAACTGCTTGTATCAAACAGGTACTATTACAAATATGGCTAAACGTTTAATCTATCACATTTGTAGGCGCCAAGACTGGCAGAGTGCAGAGAAGACGGGTCTCTATGATGGTGGCATCGATAACTGGACTGATGAATTTATACATTTTTCTACAGCCCAACAAGTTGCAGAAAGTGCGGGTCGGCATTATTCCAAAGTCGCAGGCTTAGTTTTGATCGCTGTAAATGCTGATGATCTTGGTCCGACACTCAAGTGGGAGTCGTCACGGGGAGGACAGTTTTTTCCTCATCTATATGGCCCACTTTTAACAGTTAAGGTTCAAAGTGTTTGTGACTTGCCTCTGCGAGAGGATGGTTTTCACCAATTTCCTGATAATATTGTCCCCTGCCGATTAGCAGGAGGGATGGGTAGAAATGTTTAACCCTTATTCTTTGGTAAGACCTCTGATTAGTATGCTAAACGCAGAAACTGCCCATGATATTGTTATTGGCACTCTGCGCACAGGATTGGTACCAAGCCCAAAGGTGTTTGAAAGCCCTCATTTAAAACAAAGTGTTTGGGGACGCTCCTTTCTAAATCCTATTGGTTTGGCTGCTGGGTTTGACAAAAATGGCTTGGCTGTAAATCCAATGCTAGAGCAAGGTTTTGGATTTGTAGAAGTAGGTTCTGTCACACCTCAGCCACAAACTGGTAATGCACGCCCTCGTTTATTTCGCTTGTCTAAAGATAAAGCAGTAATAAACCGCTTGGGCTTTAATAATAAAGGTATGGAAGACGTTGCCACCCGCCTTGAAGCCTGTTCTCGAAAAGGAATTGTTGGAGTCAATTTGGGTAAAAACAAAGATACACAAGATTCAATTGGTGACTACCGGAAGGGTGTGCTTAGATTTGCTAAAGTAGCAGATTATCTAGTCATCAATGTATCATCGCCAAATACGGTGGGACTGCGTAGTTTACAACGAAGAAAAGCTCTACGGGTTTTGCTTGAAGCTGTAATGCAGGCACGGTCAGAGGTTACACTAGAGTGTCCCCCTCCTATACTTTTTAAAATTGCCCCGGACCTGAGTGACGAGGATAAATTAGATATCGCTCAGGTTGCTATTGAAACAGGAATTGATGGTATAATCGCAACAAATACGACTATCAAAAGGCCACATAGTTTGATTGACTCAAACGCCCATGAAAGTGGTGGGCTTAGCGGCCAGCCTTTACTTGAGCCGTCAACTCGTGTTCTCTCTGAAATGTATAAACTGACATCAGGAAGAATACCTCTTATCGGGGTCGGTGGAGTATCGAGTGGT
>CACKCT010000042.1:0-9289 GCA_902598645.1 Rhodospirillaceae bacterium
TTGGGGATCCTTACCAAGTGCTTCAAGTCTGAGCAAACTAAGACGTGCTGCAGCAACGTGCTACGGGGTTAGCAATCCAAATCTGATCACGGTAGCGCCTGGTACGCAATCGTTAATTCAATGGCTTCCTCGTATGCGCCCCTCGGGAAATGTTTCTGTTATCTCTCCAACCTACAATGAGCATGCCTTATGCTGGCACAACGCAGGCCACAAGGTTATAGAAGCTAATAATCTAAAACACGTAGAAAAAAATTCAGATGTTGTAATTGTGGTGAATCCCAATAATCCTGACGGACAACAACATGAACCAAAGGACCTTAAGCGCCTTGCCGAGAGCCAAGCCAAGAAAGGTGGTTGGTTGATTGTTGATGAAGCATTTTGCGATGTATCACCTGAATTAAGCATAGCTAGTTCAGTTGGTTTACCTGGTCTCATTGTTTTACGGTCATTTGGAAAATTTTACGGCCTTGCTGGTTTGCGTCTAGGATTTGCAATTTCAGACCCTGCCATAGCCGAAAGTTTTTCCTCCTTACTTGGTCCATGGGCTGTTTCAACTCCAGCTATTATGATTGGTGAAGTAGCTCTTTTAGACATTGAATGGAGGCAGCAAACACTTCTTCAGCTGAAGCTTGCAAGTGAACGTCTTGACGAAGTTCTTAAAGCTTTTAATTTAGGAGTTGTGGGCGGTACATATTTATTTCGACTTGTTTCAACAAGTAGAAGAGGAGCAATATATCAAAGTCTTGCCGAACGTGGTATAATGGTACGTCAATTCCGTCTTGAACCTAAATGGTTACGTTTTGGTTTGCCCGGTAATGAAGAGAGTTGGCAGAGGCTAGAATCAGCCCTAACTCACCACAAAGATAGAGAAAACTAAAAATAACAACTAAATAAAATACACCCGCAAAATGTTGCAGTATCCATCTTTTAGTCAATCCACATTGTGATTATTGTTACCCATTTTTCGTTGATTTCCCTGATATGGATCTGGTCTATCATAACACACAGCTTTACCAATCGTTCGATAGCACCAAACTTTAGCCGTCGGATTGGGTTCTTGTTCTTCACAATAAGTGCGTCCAGTATTAGTTCGAATTGTTGAACAATTCATGCCACTAGCAAACGAAATAAAATGATCACTTGCAGTCTTGCCGGTACCAACTGCTGAAATACCTTCGACTGCTGCAATGGGGGGGTAAAAAGAGCATGAACTAATGCATCCAATAATAACCAGTATAAAGAGAGATCGCATGCCTAAAAAACTCCTTAGATTTTCCGCTCTTTCTATAGTATTAATAATGCAATCATTACGGTTAAAACGCGGTTAATTTACGTTAAATATTTTTATTGGTTTATTTTTATGAAAAATAATAATGAGTAGCTTGTGTTACCGTAAGTTATATTTTATGAAAATTACTTCAATATATCTTTTTTTAATCTAAACAAGAATTTTAGATTATTGTTTTAATCAGGAAATAATATTTATGGTTTCCACGAAAACTCCAGTTTGTAATTTTGGTTGGAAAGCTCGGGACTTCTCACTCGTAGGGGTCGATGGAAAAACACACAACCTCGAAAGTGTGCGAGGCAAAAATGGTACTATCGTGATGTTTATTTGCAATCACTGTCCTTACGTGAAAGCTATTCTTGATCGTTTGGTGCGAGATGTTAGAGAATTGCAGAAAATTGAAATTGGCGTCGTGGGCATCATGTCAAATGACCCGAGCGAATATCCTGAAGATTCTTTCAACAACATGAAATATATAAGTAATCAATACGGCTTTACTTTTCCCTACGTAATTGACCCTACACAACATACTGCACACTCTTATGATGCTGTGTGTACTCCAGATTTCTTTGGCTTTGATAAAAATTTAGAGCTTAGATACAGAGGTCGTTTTGACTCTTCAAGAAAAGAGGCAAGTTCCAAGAATGCAAAACGTGAGCTATATGAGGCTATGGTTGAGGTGGCAAAATCAGGAAAAGGACCGACACATCAAATTCCCTCAATGGGCTGTTCCATAAAGTGGATTGGTAAAAACTCATAAAAGTGTGTTTGCCTTCCCTACTTTAGGAAGATATTTTAAAATATAATAAAAGATCATAATTTTAAATCATGGAGAAAAAAAGTGTCTGAGCCAATTCAAGAAGGCATAATGCGCGAAATTGAAGAGGAGTTGCGTAAAGACCAATTTTCTATATTGTGGAAGCGCTACGGAAAAGTCTTAATCGGCGTTGTTTTTGTGATTATTTCTACTGTAGCAAGTTACAAAGTCTGGCAAAATTATGATTTAACTAATCGTGGTCATCTTGGTGAACGCTTTGCTACTATATTTGAGTTAACAAAAAAAGGAGACGGAGAACAAGCTCTCAACGCTCTAAAAATTTTTCAGGACGAGGCTACTCAAGGCTATCAAATGCTTGCTGGATTTCGTGCGGCTGCCCTGATGGCTAACGGGGGGGATATTGTAGGAGCAACTGCTGCCTATGACAAATTAGCCAATGATAGCTCTTTGGATATCATCTATCGTGATCTGGCAATTCTACTTAGAACAATCCAGCAATTGAACATCAATCAAGATATAACATCTTTGACAAATTCTCTTGCTCCGCTATCAGACGATAAAAATCCATGGCGTTATACTGCACGCGAGTTGATTGCAATTATTGCCAAAGAATCTGGTGATACAACCAAAGCACGAAAATTATTCACCGCATTAATAGACGATGAAACAACACCCAAGGGTATTCGACTGCGAGCAAGAGAATTGCTTACTGGAATAGCCGAATAAAGGGAAAAGAAGATGAGAGTTGAGAGAAACAATGTGTTTAAAGTTAAAGCCTTTGGACAGATTATATTTTTCGCTAGTTCTTTGGCTTTGACTGGTTGCGAAGCATTAACAGAACCCGGTGGGTTGTTTGGCGACGAGCTAAAAGTTCCACTTCCAGGTGAACGAATTTCAGTTCTAAGACATCAACGATCTTTAAGCCCAGATCCCGAATTATCTGGGATGGATATTTTATTACCTCCACCCTCTACCAATGAGAATTGGCCCCAATCAGGGGGTTATGCCAATCATGCGATGCACCATATAGAAATAAATGAAAATATTAACTTTGCTTGGTCCTCCGATATCGGGGTTGGGGCCAGTGATGAGCTAAGATTGATAGGAACACCGATAATCGCCGCTGGCAGGGTCTTTACAATGGATGCTTCATCCAACATAAGCGCCTTCGACGTCAAAACTGGCAAACAATTTTGGCGTACCCCATTAACCCCTGATGAAGAAAATGACGGCCACATGGGAGGTGGAATTGCATTCGAAGATGGTAAAATTTACGCTACAACAGGCTTTGCACAGGTTATTGCGATAAATGCAAGTGATGGAAAAATAATCTGGCGTACCACGCTACCTGGTCCTATGCGTAGCGCACCAACTGTACGAAGCGGACGTGTCTTCGCCATGACCATAGATAGTCGCCTTTATGCATTAAACGGAACAACTGGTGATGAACTTTGGAATTACATTGGTATTTCTGAAATTGCTAGTCTATTAGGCGGTGCTAGTCCTGCTGTGGACAACGGGGTAGTAGTTGCGCCCTTCCCTTCTGGAGAACTTGTTGCTCTTAAAGTAGAAAATGGCCGAGTATTGTGGACTGAGGCCCTTCTAACGACGAGGAAAATTAACGTAGTTTCGACCCTTGCTCACATTCGCGGTCAGCCAATTATTGATCGTGGTCAAGTTTTTGCCATTTCCCATGGCGGTATGATGGTAGCAATTGATTTGCGAAGTGGAAGGCGCATATGGGATAAGGAAATCGGGGGACTATCCAACCCATGGGTTGCTGGTGATTACATTTTTCTTTTAACTAACGATGCTGAAGTCATTGCCCTTTCACGCAAAAATGGCTTAATTTACTGGGTGCAAGCTTTGCCTCAATATACGGATCAAAAAACAAAAGACGAAACAATTGTCTGGAATGGTCCAATTTTAGCTAGTGATCGTCTACTTTTAACTAGTTCTCAGGGTCAAGTCTATTCCATATCCCCTTATGACGGACAAATTATGGGTAGTGTTGTGATGCCATCTGGAATTTCATTACCGCCAGTAATTGCTGGACGAAGCGTTTATTTTCTTGGGGACAATGCCAATCTAATAGTCTACCGCTAATCTATCACCAGAATTAAGAATATGAGCTTTACAATTGTCATCGTTGGACGACCAAATGTCGGCAAGTCGACTCTATTCAACAGATTGGTTGGAAAACGACTTGCTATTGTAGATGATACACCAGGCGTTACCCGCGACCGTCGAGAAGGTAGGGGCTCTATATCAGATATAGAATTTTCCCTTATAGATACTGCTGGACTAGAAGATGCTACAGTTGGATCACTGGAAGCACGCATGCGAAAACAAACCAGTCTTGCATTGGACAAAGCTAACGTCGCTCTGATGTTAATTGATGCACGGGCTGGGATAACGCCACTAGATACACACTTTGGAAGATGGATACGCCGCCAAGGCGTACCGTTGATACTAATCGCAAACAAATGTGAGGGCCGAGCAGGTTTCAATGGACTAGTCGAGTCACACAGTTTGGGTCTAGGTAAACCAATCGCCTTCTCTGCTGAACACGGGGAAGGTCTATCAGAGCTATACGATGCACTACTACCGTACATCAAAGTTAACGATTACAAAACTACTACTGAACGACAACATAACGACGACAACTGCTTTGAAGACAAATTCGCCAATCACTCAATCAACATGGCAATTGTCGGACGCCCGAATGTCGGCAAATCTTCACTAGTGAACCGTATACTTGGTGAGGATCGTATGCTAACTGGGCCAGAAACCGGTATTACTCGAGATGCTATTAGTATCAAATGGGAATATAAAGGCCAAGAAATCAAGCTAGTCGACACGGCAGGTTTACGAAAAAAATCCAAGATTAGTGAGAAAATCGAAAGTCTGTCAACCGGTGACTCACTTCGAGCTATTAAATTTGCACAAGTAGTTGCATTGGTTTTAGATTCCAATTATCTGCTTGAAAAGCAAGATTTAACTATTGCACGTCGAGTAATATTTGAGGGACGTGTATTGATTATCGTCGTAAATAAATGGGACTTAGTAAAGGAAGAGAAGAAAACCCTTCAAAAGCTTAGTGACCGGCTTCAAACGTCCTTTCCACAGGCACGTGGCATCCCAATAGTGGCTTTATCTGCCAAGAATGGCTATGGTACTGATCGTCTTTTACCTACTGTTATGAGTCTTTATGACCTATGGAACAAGCGTATTCCCACAGCGGCACTTAATCGCTGGCTTGATGGAATAATTGAAAATCATCCGCCACCTATTACTAGTGGCCAACGTATAAAGTTGCGTTACATAACTCAAGCGAAAACACGTCCACCAACATTTGTTGTATTTACAAGTCGCCCTGAAAAAATACCGGAGTCCTACATGCGTTACTTAGTTAATTCATTAAGGGAGGATTTTAAGTTACCTGGCGTGCCGTTACGCTTACACGCCAAAAAAAATGCCAATCCTTATGCTAAAAAGAGATAAAATTTAGCGATAACTGTGCCCTTATTTAGTATATGCACAAAAACGTTTGTCTAGTTACGAGACAAGTAATAATGTCCTCTTTTGAGGTTGATTTTAAAAAAAATTTTGGCTGAAAAACATAACTAAACTATGCTCCCAACTTAAAAAACCATATCTTTGGCACTCTGCTCGAGCCATAGATACTATTTGCTTGTTATGGAGTAACATACTAATCAATTCTTATTACCCAGGAATTATGAATTGAACATATTTATTTACAGTCTTTATTTAAGCTGTCGTTGCCTCTTGGAAATAAAAAGCTTAAAAAACTGCCGATAACTTTGTCTCTTTTCGTGTAAATGTTAACTATCGAGATTTAAATGCCTAAAAATCTATTAGATGCTGATAAAGATGCCCCTCTACGTGACGATATTCGTCTTTTGGGTCGTTTGTTAGGTAATACTGTTCGTGAACAGAATGGCGAAGCGACCTACAACATCGTTGAAATGATACGTCAAACCTCTGTGCGCTTTCACCGGGACAGCGACGAACCAGCAAAACTTGAGTTACAAGAGCTTCTTAACCAACTTGATCCAAAAGAAACTGTGGATGTAGTACGTGCATTTAGCTTATTTTCTCATTTAGCAAACATTGCCGAGGACCTGCATCATACACGAAGAACCCGCAGCCACGATAGGGCTGGAGACCCACCAAGAAGAGGTACAATAGCTAACGTAATGACACAAGCTTCACAGGCCGGAATTGAAGCTGAAGAATTACGTGCTTTCTTCAAAGATGCACATGTACTTCCTGTGTTGACCGCTCACCCAACTGAAGTACGACGAAAAAGCACAATGCGTCATGAATTAGCTATATCTGCTCTTTTAGCTCAATGCGAACGTTCTGACCTAACGCCAGACGAACACAATGAGATTAAAGACCAAATTCGAAGGACAGTTCTCGCCCTGTGGCAAACAAGTATGATACGCTACAGTCGACTCAACGTTGTCGATGAGGTCACTAACGGTCTTGCATATTATGATTATTCATTACTAGGGCAATTGCCCAGGATTTACCGGGCAATTGAAGACAAACTAAGTAGTCTTGACAAAAAAACTGAACCAATTGCGCCCTTCCTGCAAATGGGTAGCTGGATCGGTGGGGACAGAGACGGCAACCCATTCGTAACTGCCGAAGTTTTACGTGATACAGTCAATCGTCACGGCAGCAAAATAGTTATGTTCTATTTTCAAGAACTAGACGAGCTGGGTGCAGAACTATCATTGGCCTCTACATTGGTACAGGTCTCTCCAAATCTGACCAAATTAGCTAAAAAATCACCAAAAAGTTTTGATAAGGAGCCGTATAGGAGTGCAATATCAGGTATTTACTCTCGCCTTGCTGCAACAGCAAAAAAATTTAAATTAGCCGAACCACCCCGCCGGCCTGTTGGCAAGGCACCGCCCTATTCTTCTGCTGACGAGTTTGCAGCGGATTTAAATACTATCAAAAATTCCTTGGTGGCAAATGGCTCTGCCGATCTTGCCGACGGTCGATTACGAGATTTATTACGTTCAGTTAATTGTTTTGGACTACACCTTGCAAGCTTGGATTTACGACAAAATTCCGCAGTACATGAGAGTGTAATATCTGAATTATTTGATGTCGTTGAGCCTAAGATTGATTATGCAAATATGGACGAGGACAATCGTATTAAATTACTGGTTGATGAGTTAAGCTCGACTAGGTCTCTATTACGAATAGGTTGGACCTATAGCGATTTGACTACCAGCGAATTAGACATCTTAAAAGAGGCTTCCAGGGCACGCATAACTCTTGGTCCTCAAACAATTACAACTGCAATTATTTCAAATACTCAGTCGGTATCAGACGTATTGGAACTAGCCGTTTTGTTAAAACAGGCAAACTTGGTTAGTGCCGATGGAGTCAGTGCACTTCAAATTGTGCCATTGTTTGAGACCATTTCAGATCTCAGAAATTGTGTTCGTATCATGGATCGTTTGTTATCGATTCCACAATACAAGAAATTAATTAATAGTCTAGGTGGTGTCCAGGAAATCATGCTTGGATATTCTGATAGCAACAAAGATGGGGGGTTTTTGACTTCAGGTTGGGAGTTATATAAAGCACAAACAACTTTAATTGGGCTGTTTGAGAGCAAAGGTATAAAATTACGCTTATTTCACGGCCGTGGTGGAACAGTAGGCCGTGGTGGTGGCCCAAGTTACGAGGCCATTCTAGCACAACCCAGCGGTGCTGTGCAGGGTCAACTTCGTATGACGGAACAAGGTGAAATTATTTCAAGTAAATATTCGAATCCTAGCCTAGGTAGAAGAAACTTAGAAATCCTGGCAGCAGCAACTTTAGAATCGACCCTTCTGCAAAAAAAATCGTCCCAACTACCCACTGAATACTTGAGCGCGATGGATGAAATTTCCAGTTTTGCTTTTGAAGCATATCAACAATTAGTCTATAGAACCAGCGGATTTGAGGAGTACTTTTGGTCCTCAACTGTTATTAATGAAATAGCTACATTACACATTGGCTCTAGACCACCTTCACGAAAAAAAACACGTAAAATTAAAGACCTCAGAGCCATACCTTGGGTATTTAGTTGGGCTCAATGCCGATTGATGCTGCCAGGCTGGTACGGTTTTGGAACAGCTGTAGAAAAATGGCTTGCAAATAATCCAAATAAAGGCATGCCTTTTTTACAGGAGCTCTACAAAGAATGGTCTTTCTTTCGCAGCCAATTGTCAAATATGGATATGGTCCTTGCAAAAAGTAGTATTGCTATTGCTCGCCGTTACTCACAACTTGTCGAGGATAAAGACCTTAGGGAGAAAATTTTTAACCGTATACACGCTGAGTGGAAAAGCTCCATTGACACCTTGTTGAAAATTTCAGGCCAAAAAAAATTACTTCAGACGAACCCCTTGCTTGAACGTTCTATTCAAAACCGCTTTCCTTACCTTGATCCTTTAAACCACCTGCAAGTTGAACTGATGAAGAAGTACCGGCGTGAGTCAGAAAATGCCAAAGTACTGAGAGGTATTCAGCTTACTATCAATGGCATCTCAGCAGGTCTGAGAAATAGTGGTTAGTAATACTGTGGGTTAAGTGGAAAAGCGAAATTTTGCAATAATAACACTATTAAAAAGCCAAGGCGCAAATAACTAGTTTTGTGCTCAAATAACCACCTTGGATTAAACTATGTCTTAATCTGGTTAGGGTGCTATATGGCATACTGTATAATAATTTGATTAATCACGTTTCTTCAACTATTCAGCAATAAAACTCACACTACTAAAATATCTTAAGGTCAGAAGGTTAAGGCCTTAACCTGAACTACGTGTTCAAGTTTACAAATTTCATCCATTACTAACTTACCTGGTGCTCCATCAATTTCAATTAAAGCGATCGCATCACCACCAGGTGTAGCTCTACCAAGATGAAAGGTAGCAATGTTAATATTAGCCTCACCGAGAGCCATGCCTAGGGATCCAATTAAACCCGGTTTATCCTTATTTGTAATAAATAGCATGTTTGGCCCTAATTCTGCATCAATTGGGATATCCTTGATCTCTACTATACGTGGCCGAGATCCAGCAAAAAGTGTCCCTGCAATAGAACGTGTTTGGTTTTCAGTTTCTACTGTCAACCTTATTAGGGTCTGATAGGCACTTGCACGTTCATGCTTTACTTCACTTACATGAATG
>CACKCT010000043.1:0-9016 GCA_902598645.1 Rhodospirillaceae bacterium
AACGTTATCCCGTGCCCGGGCGAAATATTGTCGGTCATTCAGATGTGGCTCCTCGCCGCAAAGAGGACCCGGGAGAATTATTTGATTGGTTTCGATTGTATAAAAACGGTATTGGTTTTTGGCCAGAAAACGTAAAAGGCAAAAAAATAAATAAACAACAAGCAAGCAAGTTACTTCAAAACTTTGGTTATGAGATTGACGATTTTGTAAAAACCTTGGTAGCTTTTCAGCGTCACTTTAGGCCAACAAAAATTGACGGTGAGCTTGATATTGAAACAGTACAATTATTAAATGGCTTAGAGCAGTACTAAGTCATTAAATATTCTGTTTGTGTTAAGTGATCGTATAGAATGTCTTGTTGGTTTCGGGGCTTGACCTTAGGTTTAGTGTCATGTGATAAAAGAAAAGCCAGACGGTTGGATGGTTGCGATTTCTACATGAAATCGAGGAAAGTCCGGGCTCCATGGAAACACGGTGCCGGTTAACGGCCGGCGGGGGCAACCCTAGGGAAAGTGCCGCAGAAAGAAAACCGCCAGCTTATTAGAGCAGGTAAGGGTGAAAGGGTGTGGTAAGAGCGCACCGCATTTTCGGTAACGAAAATGGCATGGTAAACCCCACCGGGAGCAAGACCAAGTAGGGACGGCCGGTGGTTATGGGCCACGAGCGAGTTTTCGCGCTGCCGTCCGGGTGTGTCGCTTGAGGCGTTCGGTGACGGGCGTCCTAGATGAATAACCATCTATCGTAAATTCGTTTGCGAGGACAGAACCCGGCTTATAGACCGTCTGGTTTTTTTATTAGATGTCTACGAAGTTTAGTAAAAGCAGATTAAAGTGCTATAGAAATTGCCTACAAGGAAAATAGCACATGGTAAAGAATTCAGCTAAAAGGTCTAATAAAGTCAGGAAAATAAAAAGAAGTTCGAAGAGAACTTTGCAAAAAATTCCTGAAAAGCTTCAGGCTCTGCTATCCCAAGCTCTGCAGAATCATCAGCTCGGCCTGCTGGATCAGGCGATAATATCCTATCGTCAAATTCTTGCTTTGAAGCCAAGTTATGCGGATGCTAATCACTTACTGGGTGTCGCCCTGCATCAAAGAGGGGAACTAGAAGAAGCCGTAAGTTCAATTAAAAGAGCCATAAAGCGTGTGCCTGACAAACCTAGTTTTCATAGTAATCTTGGTAATGTCTTGAAAGATTTAGAACTTTGGGACGATGCTATTAGCAGTTATCGTAAGGCGCTTGCTTTGGATCCACAATACATCAACGCTCAAATTAATATAGGGAATGCCTTGAATCAGTTAGGTCGATACGATGAGTCTGGGCCATACTTGCAAAGGTCGATTGAGTTGAACCCTGACTCTTCCGAAGCCCACAATAATCTTGGGCTTATGTACCATGAGGGGTATGACTTTTTGGACGAGGCGGAAGAAAGTTTTGTTAAGGCTCTGTCTTTGGCACCAGATTATATGGAGGCTCACTACAATCTTGGCAATCTATACAATGCGCAAGGTCGTCTCGATGAGGCTTTGTCTAGTTACAGACATGCTATACGCATTAACTCAAACCACGCTAAAGCATATGGAAATATTGGTAATGTTTTCAAAAAACAAAATAGGTTTAATGATGCTATTGTTTCTTATGAAACTGCCCTGAGCCTTGATCCGACCTTCGTGGAAATGCACTACAATATAGGCCTTATATATTTAAGCAACGGCCAGATAGATGAAGCATTCAATTGCTTGCGACGTGCAGCCAAAAGTTGTCCTGAAAATGGTCTAATGTGGGCAACTTGGGCAGATAGCATCGTTTCATATAAATTCGAAAGATTTGATGAAAATTTACTGGGCGATCTGCGTGAACTTCTTAATCACCGGATGGTATCAACCAGTCGGCTTGCTTCACCAATATTGAGGGCTCTTGCCCATGTTCAAGAATTTTCAGGGGCGATGAATTTGATATCTAAAAGCTCTGATATAAATTCAGTAATATATAAGGAATTAGCAGGTGACTTATCAAAAATACCCTTGTTGATCGAATTGATGGGCTTGTCTCCTATTGATGATACTGATGTTGAAAGAATGCTCACAAATTTGCGCCGGATTATGATTCTTCAGTTGCCTGATGACGACCTCCATAGTTTGCCCTTTAGCGCAGCTTTGGCTCTTCACTGCTTTACGAATGAATATATTTTCACAAGCACAGAAAAGGAAAAAGAAGCTGTCAGTAGCCTTGAACTAAGAATCGTAAAGATGCTAGAAAATAATTTACCTGTACCGCCTCTTTGGATCGTTGCGTTGGGTGCGTATCGTGCCCTTCATGAATACGCATGGGCAGATAAGCTGTTGACACTTAGTTGGCCTGACACAATAGTATCTGTCCTCAACCATCAGGTTAAAAACCCAAAAGAGGAGCGGGCCCTCGAAGCAAGAATTAGCTCGTTTAATAGCATTACTGACAGCGTCTCAAAAGCTGTTCGTGAACAATATGAAGCTAATCCCTATCCACGTTGGATAAAGATAGGCTTGCCTCAAAAAGGGAAGTCTATTGCTCAGGTGTTGCGTGATATTCAATTACCTATAATTCCAGAAACAAGAAATATACAGAAGAATCCTGATGTCCTAATTGCTGGTTGTGGTACTGGCCAGCAATCAATTACTTCTGCCCTGAGATTTGCTAATTCTAAAGTCACGGCTCTTGATTTAAGTCTTAAAAGTTTGGCTTACGCAGTCAGAAAAGCTCAAGAGTTAGATCTTCCGCAAATTGATCATATCCAAGGTGATATTATGGAGCTTCCTAACTTGCAACGTCAGTTTGATATAATTGAATGCACTGGAGTGCTTCACCATTTAGAGGACCCCATAGCCGGTTGGCGAATTTTGCTAAATCACTTACGCCGTGACGGTCTTCTAAAAATTGGTCTCTATAGTAAAATTGCACGTCGTTCAATAACCAAAGCTCAGTTACTGATAAAAGAGAACAGCTACTCGTCAACTGTCGAGGACATACGAAAATGCCGGCATAAGTTGATCAGTTCGTCAAAGGAAGAAAATTCAGAATTCCCTGAGATATTGAAGTCTAGTGACTTCTACTCAGTAAGCGGATGTCGCGACCTTTTGTTTCATGTACAAGAACATCAGTTTACTATTCCGCAAATTGAAGAGATTTTGCAGGGGCTTTGTCTCGATTTTCTGGGTTTTGAAATAGCAGATCAGACTATTATAAGAAAATTTAGGACCACTTTCCCACAATATGAAATGTTAGCCTCTTTGAACTCATGGCATCAGTTTGAAACGGATAACCCATCTACGTTCGCTGGAATGTATCAGTTTTGGTGTCGAAAAAGAGTTAAAGAATCAGCATAGCTTTTTAGGCATCTTAGACACCCATTATCTTAACCTAATAGGCTGTCGGTTGTATTCGGTGGTTGAAAGAAAGCATTGTCTATTTTTAGGAAGATTTTATAAATTTTTTTCATTGTTTTTATCTACGTAAACACTTTATTAAGCCTATAAAACCCATAATCTGGCATTGCTTCCCATACTGTCCCATGTTATCCCATAATATCCCGTCTGGCGTAATGGGAAAAACAGGGTTTTGTGTGGTAGTTAATTTGATTCTTTTGACAAGACTATGTCAGTCAAAATCCGAGGTACTGGGTTGAGTTGCAAAGTAAAATAATATCGTGAGTCAAAGATGGCGCTCTTAATAGGCAGATACGTAAATAAGATTGACAAAAAAGGGCGCGTGTCTGTGCCTAAAGCTTTTCGTGATAATTTTGTGCACGAAAATTTTAATGGTCTTTATATTTATCCTTCCATTCGTTTTGAAGCCATTGAAGCTTGTGGTGAGAGTTATTTTCTTAGATTAACCCAACACCTTAATGATAGTTTAGAAAAGTTTTCTCCTGAACAAGACGATCTCCTGATTGCTATTTTAGATAATGCCCATGCACTCCCTTTCGACCCTGAAGGACGTGTTGTGATTCCCATTGAATTACTTGAAATGGCAGGAGTATCCGGAGAGGCGCGATTTGTTGGGCGTGCAGATTATTTCCAGATCTGGGATCCCAAGTCACACGAAGAACACCGTTATAAAGGGCTAAGGCAAGCCCGTGAGCGAGCCGTAACTCTTCCACCCCGTCGTGGTTCTTCTGGCGAGGTTTTATGATGGCAGTTTTCAAAAAAGCTTCTGCTCATACACCAGTATTACTAAGTGAAGTGTTAGAAGTCCTCTGTCCTCGCAATGGTGCGATTTATTTAGACGGGACCTTTGGAGCTGGTGGCTACTCAACAGCCATATTAGAATCTGCTAATTGTCAAGTATTTGGTATAGATCGTGACCCTTGTGCAGTCAAAATTGGCAATTCACTTGCCAAGAGATATACGGGTCGTCTTTGTCTTTTACAGGGCTGTTATGGCAACATGGTCAATTTAATGGCGGAGAGAGGTGTAGATAAAGTTGACGGTATAGCTCTTGATATTGGTGTTTCATCAATGCAAATAGATGATGTCCAACGTGGATTTTCTTTTCGCACATGTGGCCCTTTAGATATGCGAATGGGTATACAGGCAGACGCTACTGCTGCTGAAGTGGTAAACACTTTGAGCGAGGATGACCTCAATCAAATTATTTACACCTATGGGGATGAGCGTGCATCTCGAAGTATTGCTGCAGCAATCGTTAAGTACAGAGTTAATCAACCATTTACTACAACTGGGCAATTGGCTGGATTGGTGCGGCGTATAGTAAAAAAATCAAAGGATGGGCTAGACCCTGCTACTAGAACTTTTCAAGCTTTACGTATTTACGTTAATGATGAAATTGGAGAGCTTTCTAGGGGTCTTGCAGCAGCTGAACAGCTACTTAATCCGGGTGGAAGACTTGCTGTGGTCTCATTTCATTCATTAGAAGATCGTAAAGTGAAGAAATTTCTACGAAGCCGCTCAGGTCAAGGTTCGAATCAGTCGCGACATTTACCAAGATCAATTAATTTCGAGAGGCCACCCAGTTTTAATTTGCTTAAGCGTGGAATTATCAAGCCTAGTAAGGAGGAAATTGCTGTTAATCCACGTGCGCGTTCAGCCAAGCTCAGGGCGGCGGAACGAACAAATTTTTCGCCCTGGCCTGGAGACAATACTGAAATAGCCGCTTAAGGGAGAAGGAGGAAAAATATGCGTCATACAACATTATTATTCCTGCTTATTGCTGGGGCCATAAGCATTGTTCTATTTTCGGTAAAATACCAAGTGCAGGATTTAGAAGATGAACTAGGAAGATTAAATAGGTCTATCACCTTGGAAGGGCAGTCCATTCATGTTCTAAAAGCGGAATGGAGTCTTCTTAACAATCCTGAAAGATTAGGGAGACTAGCTCGTTGGCATCTTGGAATGCGACCAATTGATCCAGCTCAGCTGACAAATTTTGAAGGCTTGGAACGTCTTGAATTAGCTCATTCAATTAGAACAAAAGTTAATACGTCTTTTATTGCTCCACTTGTTCATAGCGAAGAGCAGACTATACCATGAAAGAAAACTATTTTTATGAAATCCAATCCAAGGAACTCCGTTCTCGCAAAATGCCTGTGAATGAGACGTTCAGTTTAGATGAAAATTTAAAACAAGCCCTGGAAACCGGACGCAATCGTTTATTGGTGACTGGTGTTATGTTTATGATTGTATTTGTAACCATTGCAATCCGTCTTATAGAGTTAAGTGCATTTGGTGTTGGCAAACAAGCTCAGTTCTCTCTCAATATTCCAACTGTTAACCTTGCAGCTGAACGATCAGATATTATCGATCGTAATGGCATTGTATTAGCCACATCATTACCAACCGCTTCACTTTATGCGGATCCAAAAGACATATTAAATCCTGAGGAAACCGCAGATAAGTTGGCCGGTGTATTTTCTGAATTAAATCCACAGGAATTGCTTATAAAACTGAAGTCAAAATCACGTTTTGTTTGGATTAACCGTACCCTAACACCAGAGGAACAGTATGCAGTAATTGCTCTCGGTCTACCGGGAATTTTCTTCCGTCGTGGTGAGCAACGTGTTTATCCCCACGGACGTGAGGCGGCGCATGTTTTGGGGCTTACTGATATCGACGGCAAGGGAATCGCAGGAATAGAAAAATATTTTGCCACAAGCTTAAATAAAGGTGGTGAGCCTTTGCAGTTGTCTGTCGACGTCCGGATACAGAGCTTGTTTAGACAAGAGTTGGATTTGGCCATGGAGGAGTTTCAGGCACGTGGTGCAGCAGGCGTAATTCTTGATGTTAATACGGGAGAGGTGATCTCTATGGTTTCCTTGCCTGATTTCGATCCCAACAACCATGATAGTTTGCTTGGCAGTGTCGGCTTTAATAGTGTGACTAAGGGCGTTTATGAGATGGGTTCTGCTTTTAAGTTATTTACAACTGCTATGGCCTTAGATACTGGAACAGTTGGCCTCAAAGATGGTTACGATGCATCAAAGCCAATCAAAATTTCGCGTTTCATTATCAAAGACTATCACGGTAAAAACCGTTGGTTAACTGTTCCTGAAATACTTATTCACTCATCAAATATAGGTGCAGCAAAGATGTCCCTAGATGTGGGAACAAAGACACAGAAATATTATCTTGACCAGTTGGGCTTATTGCAGCCCTTGAATATTGAATTGCCAGAGATTGGCCAGCCCCAATATCCCAGTAGGTGGGGTGATATTTCAACTATGACAATTTCATATGGCCATGGTATTTCCGTAAGCCCACTTCAGTTGGCTTGGGCAGTAAGTACCTTGGTTAACGGTGGCAAACGCATGCCACTGAGTTTGCTCAAACACCATTCTTTAGAGCCGCCAGTCGGAACGAGAGTGCTTTCTGAAGAAACATCTTTACAGATGCGCAAACTGATGCATCTGGTAGTGACCGATGGTACTGGAAAAAAAGCTGCTGCACCGGGATACTTGGTTGGCGGCAAAACTGGTACGGCGGAGAAGCAAGTAAATGGTGGCTATGATAAGAAATCCTTGAGATCCTCTTTCGTAGGGGCATTTCCTATGGATAAACCCCGCTATGTTATTTTGGCAATGCTTGATGAGCCAAAAGGAACAGATCGAACATCCGATTACGCAACCGGGGGCTGGGTCGCTGCCCCAATCATAAGTCGATTGGTATCTCGTATGGCAACCTTACTAGGAATCTTGCCACGTTTTATGGATGGCCCCAGCAATAACCCCACAAAAATCACGCCTCGTGCAGCATCCCTAGGTTTAAACTCTACAAGTGGTGGAGGATATAATAGTGCGGCTTTTTGATTTACTGGAGGGAGATCCGCAACAATTGAATAACATTTCAAACTTAGAGGATATGGAAATAACGGGGCTAACGTGCGACTCACGGAAAGTTAATCCAGGCTATCTTTTTGTCGCCATTCCTGGTTTTCGTAGAGACGGCTGCAATTACATTGCTGATGCTTTTAAACGTGGTGCTAGGGCAGTTCTGGCACCTGCAGGAACATCTTTTTATGGAGATTTAGCGTTTATTACCTCTGAAAATACTCGGCAAAGCTACGCCTACATGGCTTCTCATTTTTTTGGTCAGCAGCCTCCAAAAATTGCCGCTATAACCGGTACAAATGGTAAGACCTCAGTTGTATCATTTATCCGTCAAATATGGGATAGTCTTGGTCACCGAGCGGCTAGTATAGGTACTTTAGGAGTAGATGCACCTGGTTATCAAATTAGTAGGGGGCTGACAACTCCAGACCCTGCAGATTTGCATGAGTGTTTGGCTCTTTTAAAAGGGCGGAGTGTTGATAATGTAGCCTTAGAAGCATCTTCTCATGGTCTTGATCAACATCGGCTTGACGGTGTCAATATTACCATAGCGGGATTTACTAATTTAAGTCGTGATCATATGGACTATCATGGGTCAGAGGAAAACTACTTATCTGCCAAACAGCGGCTATTTAGTGAGGTATTGGCGAAGGGTGGAGTATCTGTATTAAACGCAGATAGTGAAGCTTACTCAGTTTTATCAGAGTCGGTTCCGGGTCGTGAGATTAGTTACGGCCGTAGAGGAAAAGATATACGCCTTGATAGCATAAAGATTTTTGAAAAAGGCCAGAATCTCTCGCTATGTGTAATGGGTGTTTCTTATAATGTTACTTTTCCTTTGGTAGGTTTATTTCAGGTAGAAAATGCTCTCTGCGCACTTGGTATTGCCCTTGCTGGCGGAGCAGATGTAGAGGCTTCTGTAAAGGCATTAGAGAATTTGCATGGAGTCCCAGGTCGTTTGCAACACATTGGAGACAAACCCGATGGAGCTGCTATTTTTGTAGATTTTGCCCATACACCTGAAGCCTTAGCAACTGTTTTAAAAACATTACGTCCGCACACTGACGGAAATTTAAATTTAGTTTTTGGCTGTGGTGGTGAGCGAGACCCTGGCAAGCGTCCAGAAATGGGACGGGTTGCCAGTCAACTGGCTGATAACATAATTATAACTGATGATAATCCGCGTAATGAAGATGCAACTATTATCCGCTCTCAGTCTCTTGCTACCTGCCCGGCTGCCGTGGAAATAAGTGATCGAGCACAAGCTATCAAGACGGCAATTATTCAGTTGCGAAAAGGTGATGCTCTTGTCGTTGCAGGAAAAGGACACGAAACAGGTCAGATCATTAGAGAGGTGGAATATCCCTTTAATGATGCAGACGAAATTTCTGCTGTTCTTGAGGGAATTCGGACATGAAGCCTTTATGGACGTCAGCTCAAGTAGAGTATGTAACACAGGGACAATCATCTAGTGATTGGATTGCAAACGGTGTTTCGATAGATAGTCGTACTATTGAACATGGTGATCTTTTTGTAGCCTTGCACGGACCCAACTACGATGGCCATGACTTTGTTTCTGATGCTTTATCAAAAGGGGCTGCTGCTGCAGTTGTTGATAAAACTAAAGAGGGCTCTACTCTTAAAGTGGGAGACACCATGAAAGCACTTCAGTCTTTGGGTTTGGCAGCTCGTAAAAGAAC
>CACKCT010000044.1:0-8950 GCA_902598645.1 Rhodospirillaceae bacterium
GTAGTAAATTCTCCCCTTGAGGATACAGTTGTATCAATTTCAAAAATTGAAGAAAATAAAAAAGCAATTACAAAAAGAGAAAGTATAATACCTCCAGCATATACGACTAATTTTGAGGGTGGTGTGTCATAGATAGCATCAGTATCATCAACATCATCATTGTGCTGTTGCTCAGATATATTAAAGTTATCTATTGTAGCATTAGTGTCTAAACTTGTTCTAGCTTCCAACTGAGCAATATTAAAATTTGCCTGCCTCAATTCACCTGACAATTTTACCATTATATTATGGGCAGCCTTTGGATTTTTAGAGACGTAATCCAAAAAAACACTTTTATCAACTCCCGTTACTTCAACATCGTTCTTTGCCTTTGCACCAGCACTTCGAGGCGCCTCATCAATTAAAGCCATCTCCCCAAAAATTTTTCCTTTTTCAGTAAGTTCCGCAATGACCGATTCTCCATCCGCACCTAATTTGACAATCTCAACTGTACCTGATTTCAAAACATATGCGTATTGGGCAGACTCACCTTCTCTAAAAATATAAGAGCCTGCTGGAAATCTTTGAATATCACTCATATAACTGCTCTATTCTAATTATCATCAACTACATTAAAATATAGAGAGAGATCTCTCGCTTTCGTAGAGTTTTTTATAAGTTGAGCTTCTTCCTAAAAGCTCTTCATGTGTGCCTTGATCCACTATCCGCCCATTTTCCATGACAAGGACCCAATCAAAGCCGGGCAGAAACCGCAAATCATTTGATGCCATTATTAGAGTTTTGCCAGCACATAATTGATCAAGCTTTTCTAAAAAATGGATTTGAGAGAATTTGTCTAAACTTGTTATTGTCTCATCTATGAGCACCAAGTTTGGGGAGCTTGCTAGGCCCCGAGCCATAGCCGCAATTAGCTTATGAGATTGAGAGAGATTGCTAGCGGTGATATCAAGTTTTGTAGCAAGGCCATCAGGTAAACTTTTCGAAATTATAGATAATCCAGAGATGTCTAAAACCTCTTCAAACTCTGTTTCACTAATATTTGGACGAGCCCTTCTTATGTTTTCTTCAATTGTCGCAGCAAAAAAAGTTGGATTATTGTCCAGTAAACAAACCTGTTGTCTATAGAAGTTTAAGTCAAGGCTCGCAAGATTATTACCATCAATCTCAACCAAACCTGCAGACGGTTTTATAAGCCCTTGCATTAAACGTAGGAGAGTCGTTTTACCCGCACCAGATGGTCCAACAACGCCAATCTTTTTTCTACCAGGCGTCTGACCATTAATCTCGTTAAGAGCAGTTGACTCACCAAACTTTACAGACAAATTTTTGAAATGAAAGTCCCCAGTAATAATCTTTTGTGGACCTAGACCGCCTCGCTCTGGGTTGGCATTCCAAACTGAACCCAACTTTTCCATTGCTCCAGAAATTGACTGTAAATCCGCAAAAAAAGTTATCAAACCTTTGACTGGAGTAACAACTTTTGCACCAAGCATATTACAAGAAATAATTGCTCCTGCAGACAACAACCCAGCAAAAACTAGGTTGATACCTGTAAATATTATTGCAACCGTCATTAAATTCATCAAAGTAGAGTTTACACTCTTTCCAATATTAGATATCTCAGTACTTGATCTATTCATTCGAATATTCTTGGCAGTAGCATCCCGCCATAAACGTCTTTGCGATGGTTCCTGAGAAAGTGTTTTAACTGTATCTATCCCTCCAACAGTTTCCCGGAGAGTTGAATTCTTAGCACTACTAATAACAGAAGTCAGTCCACTTGTAGCTTGCACTTTCTTTTTTGTGTAGAGATCGACTAGACCTTGAACTATCGCAAATAATACAATTACAAGTGCCAATACTGGGCTGTAACCAATCAAGACAGGTAAAAATACAAGAATTCCAGTCGCATCAAAAAGATTTGTCAAAACCTGTCGGGATAAAAAAGAGCGAATGGTATTAATTGAGTGTATTTTTGATTCCATTTCTCCAGGAGCGGCCACTTGAAACATTTGCGAAGGCAACTGTAATAGTTTATCAAAAGCGTCACCAGCTAAACGTGCTTCAATAGCAGAACTTATGTGATCAATGACATAATCTCGCACAAAACTCAGCACACCAAGGAACAGTAGTGCAATTGTTACTGCTGCAGTAAGAACATATAACGTTGCTGTCGCTTCATATCCTAATACCTTATCAAGCGAAATTTGAATAAAAATGATCGGTGCTATGCCTAAAGCGTGAATTATAACCGACATCAAAGCTGTGAGACATAAAACGCCCTTGTAGCGACTAAACTCTGGATAAAACCAGTCAATGTCAAAGGTTCTATCCAAGGAAGCATTGTCATTTTTAGGGGCAACCATAATAATTTTGCCAACCCATGTGTCGTCAAAATCATCAATAGTTGTTATTTTGACATCTGCGGTAGGGTCCATCGGATCAATGCTTAAAATACCCTCTATGCTGCCATTTTCTCCTTTTTTTGTTCCTATTAATATCAGGGCCTGGCCTGTTTTCATTATTCCGACACAAGGAAAGAGATAACTCTTTTCTGAGAGATTTGTGATATCTGTGTTTCTAGGCTTTGTTAATATTCCTTGCCTAAGAAAAAAATCATTAAATTCTTTTGGACTAGTTAATGACCCTTTCTTGATGGTATTTTCAACAAAGTCTGCGTTAATGCGCACACCAAACTGACGTGCAATAAAGGTAACTGCGAGGCATGAGCTCCTTATTGTTCGGGCTGTTTCTAAAGCCATGGTTGTTCTCGCTTTTTAAAAATATCTGTTAAAATTTCACAAAATATTTATATGTGTTTTATCTATAACCGGCTCATTAATTGCATTGTAAAACCAACTAGTTAAGCAATATTACAATTTAAATGCTCTAGACTACAGACACAAGCTACTTATTTGACTGTATTTTTTTTTCAAAACCAAGCTTAGATTATAAATATTAAACATCGCTAAAAGATTACCTATTTCAAGTTCGGCTTTAATAAACTACGAGACAAGCTGTGCAGCTATTACTTAACCATTATGTCCTTAAGACATTCAGATCCATGGGTTGTTCAATCCCTAGAAGTAGTTATTTTGGTTGCTTGACTAATTTTTGGATATTCAATTAATGGCAGTACGTACCCGTGGAAAATCATGGAACGAATTCACCAGATGGTGTCAGGCACGTGGCCTGAGGTCTCTACCCACCCATGCTTGGACTCTTGCGGCATTTGTCCGGTGGTGTGAACATCGCTATGATTATGCAACAATAGTCGCCATAACAAAGGCAATCGCCCGCATGCATCTAATTGCTGGGCATTCAGACCCAGAACGCCATCCTATTGTGAGACGAACCCTTGCTATGACTGAAAGGTCTATCTCCAATCGGCATCACAGATCAGCTTTATTTGATGATGATTTTGTTAGTGAAAAGCCCATAAAAAAGCAACTTTCAGAGCAAATAGACGATAAACTGAAAAAAAGTCCCCCAGAAAAAAGAGTCTTAAGAGCTATGCGCCTGACCCCAAAACTAGTACGGCGTAAGCGACGCCCTATCTGACGTTTATTGTTTTGACAACGCTGTGTACTTCACCCGTATCCTGTCGAACAAGTCTAATTTCACCTACATAAGGTCCTTTGACCCAATGCTCATCTCTCTTTCTATTAATACCCGCAAAAGCAAACCGACGGGGACTTCTTTTTTTTATGGTGGTTTTATGTACCATTAATCTATTTCCCTCAGGGCCTGTAATCATAAATAATAATTTGTCACCCGGGTCTACCCAAAATATATCTACCCATAATGCTATCACTGGTGATTTCTTGAACAAGACTTCGCCCCCATACAAGCCTTCACGAGCGATTCGTTTGTTTGGGGTAGTCGAGGAAAAACCAGCACTATAAAGTGCTGACGGCTCATATAACATTGATAGTAAGGCACCTGATTTCCAGAGTGGGGACTCTCCAATACCACATTTTCTCTTTCGAGACAAACCAACAAATGGATCAACAACTTTTTCGTTGTGCTTCACCTGAATGTGAAGATGCGGAAATTCAGTTTTTCCTGAGAGTCCAACCAAACCTATTACTTGTCCGGTTTCTACCAGATCCCCCTTTTTAACACTGACGCTTTCACTCAACATGTGACAATACTGTGTAGTCCACCCATCTCCATGATCAATCAAAACCCCATTTCCACACTCTTTGCCATCAACCAAAGTTCCCCCTCCACCTACGTTGACGTCAATATCTCGCATATTGTTGCGAGTACCCGTTACGACCCCACCTGCAGATGCTAGGACTTCAACTCCTTTCCGCATAACATCTGCGTTCATTATAGCAATATCTGTTCCTTTATGTTGATCATAGGTAGCTTTTCCACAGTTGTAGTCAGAAACACCTTTTGTTGGGTCGGTATCCACGTAATTGACTATCCAGCAATCCTGATTTTGCGTGCAACGCAATGGCATTTCCATCTTGAAATCTTCTTGACCAAAAGCCTTATTGCCAAAAAAGATAAATAACCCGCAAAGAGCATTAACAAAGGATGCTTTGAAAATTGCTCGAGTCACTCAACTTTCCCTTGTTTAGTTTTTGCTTTAAACCAATGCATAGCAAATCCTTAAAATAAAATCACTAGGTCAGCATTTTTCACAAATAGAAAATTTATTATCCAAAAGGCTAATCTTAGCTTTTTTAAAGAAACAATGTATAATTTTTTACCAAAATCGTTGGTAGCTCATACTAAATCAAGCATGAGCAATGAAAAAATAATTTAAAAAAAAATAACAAAAAAATCTTCTTTCCCCTTGACCCAGAAAGGACAGCCGGACATCTTCCAACTCGCCATGCAAATATTTAGACATTACAAAAACCTTCCTGTTGAAGCTCGAGGCTCCTCAATTGCCATTGGAAATTTCGATGGTGTACACTTGGGTCATCGCGCTGTAATTGGTGAAGCGGGGCGAATCGCTCAAGGCCAGAACATCCCTTGGACAGTTTTAAGCTTTGAACCCCACCCACGCTCTTTTTTTAACCCAAACAAGGAGGCCTTTCGTTTAACCCCATTTAAAACCAAAGCTCATCAGATTGAAGAATTGGGGGTAGATAACCTAATTGTACTACGCTTTGACAAAAATTTTGCTGCTTTGAGTGCTGATGATTTTGTGATGAGGGTCCTTGTGGATGGCCTAGATGCACGTCATGTTGTTTCCGGCTATGATTTTGTATTTGGTAACAAAAGGGCAGGTAACTGCGGTCTTCTGCTCAAAAAAGGTAAGGACCAAGGATTTGATTTTACCTGTGTTAGCGCTGTAAATGATGGAGAGACGGTCTATTCATCAACAAAGATCAGGGATTACCTAAAAACAGGAGATCCCGTTGCTGCCGCAAAGTTACTGGGTCGCCCGTTTGAAATTTTTAGCAAAGTTGAACATGGAGATAAACGTGGGCAAACAATCGGGTTTCCAACTGCAAATCTATTTCTAGGAGAGCACTTAAAACCAGCCCATGGAGTCTATGCAATTAAAGCAGGAGTTATTGATGGTGCAGATACAAAATGGCTAAAAGGAGTAGCTAATTATGGAAGTAGGCCCACATTTAACAAAAAAGATACTATTTTAGAAGCACATCTTTTTAATTTTGATGGCGACATATATGGTCAACAAATTCGAATAGCTTTAATTGATTTTTTACGCAAAGAAAAGAAGTTTGACGGACTTCATGATTTAAAGGCACAAATCGCTCTCGATTGTGATAAAGCAAGGCAAGCATTAAATGACTATTGACTACAAGTCGACACTTTTCCTACCAAAGACTGACTTCAAAATGAAGGCTAATTTGGCTCAGCGCGAACCTGAAATCCTTAAGCGCTGGCAAAAAATGGATATTTACACACGCCAGCGCATTGCCAGTAAAGGCAAAGAAAAGTTCGTTCTTCACGATGGACCGCCTTATGCGAATGGGCATCTACATATCGGACATGCTCTTAATAAAATCTTAAAAGACGTCATCTCTCGCTCTCAGCAAATGATGGGTAAAGATGCCAACTTTGTTCCTGGCTGGGACTGCCACGGTCTTCCAATAGAATGGAAGATTGAAGAAAAGTATCGTGATACTGGAAGAAACAAAGATGACGTACCAATTGTCAAGTTTCGTAAGGAATGTCGTGAATTCGCAAATAAATGGATAGACATCCAAAGCCAGGAATTTATGCGTATGGGCATTGTTGGTGATTGGAGTAATCCCTACACCACTATGGCCTTCAAAGCAGAGGCGCAAATTTTGCGCGAGCTTGGCAATTTTTTGTTAGACGGCTCACTATACAAAGGCGCAAAACCTGTAATGTGGTCGATAATTGAAAAAACTGCGCTAGCTGAAGCAGAAGTAGAATACCACAACCATACATCAACTACAATTTTTGTTAACTTTCCTATTGCTGAAACTTCTGTGTGCGAATTAACTGATGCAAAAATTGTCATCTGGACGACAACACCATGGACAATTCCAGGAAATCGAGCAATCGCTTTTAACGAGGCTGTAAATTATGTTGCCGTAAAAATTGCCGCGGCAAAAACAGAATCCATGGCTAAAGTCGGTGAGATCATTGTCGTTGCCGAAGCATTAGTTGATGAGGTTTGCAAGACGACAGGCATTATATCTCATACTGTTGTTCATCACTTAAAAGGTTCTGATCTTAAAACAACAAGGTGTCACCACCCCCTGTATAAAATGGATGATTATTACAGTTTTGATGTACCACTTCTAGCAGCTGATTTTGTTGAAATAGATACTGGTACTGGTTTTGTACACGTTGCGCCTGGTCACGGCACGGATGATTGGGAACTAGGTATTGCCAACAACATCCCTATACCTGATACAGTTAATGCAAATGGAGCCTTCCATGACCATGTTAGCTTATTTGCTGGTATTGAAGTTATGACCATTGGTACCAAAAACAAACCTTATTACCCTGGGAACAAAGCGGTAATAAAAAGGCTAGAAGAGGCTGAAAACTTGCTAGCCTCAGGAAAACTAAATCACAGTTACCCCCATTCTTGGCGTTCAAAAGCTCCGTTAATTTTTCGTAATACACCTCAATGGTTTATTTCTATGGAAAAAAACAACTTACGTGAATTAGCCCTGAAAGCAATTAACAATACCAAATTTATTCCTGATTCTGGACGTAATCGTCTGAATGGTATGATTGAAACCCGCCCTGACTGGTGCGTATCGCGCCAACGTGCATGGGGTGTTCCAATTGCTATCTTCGTCGATAAAAAAACTGGCGAACCATTACGTGACAAAAAGGTTTTGGAACGAATTGTTGAAGCGGTTTCAGTGGAAGGAGCAGATGCTTGGTTTAACTCTGACGCCTCCCGATTTCTTGGTAGTGACTATTCAGCAAAAAATTTCGATCAAGTCACAGATATATTAGATGTGTGGTTTGACTCTGGGTCAACACACAGCTTTGTCCTTGAAGGTCGCAAAGACCTGAAATGGCCGGCCTCATTATACCTAGAAGGGTCCGACCAACATCGAGGTTGGTTCCATTCTTCCTTGCTTGAATCTTGCGGCACCCGTGGCCGTGCACCATACGATGCGGTGCTAACCCATGGCTTCGTCATGGGGGAAGATGGCTACAAAATGTCCAAGTCATTAGGTAATATTGTCTCACCGCAGGATGTTATTGACAAAAACGGAGCAGATATTTTGCGTCTGTGGGTCGTCGGTTCCGACTACTCTGAGGATTTGCGCATAGGTCCTGAAATAATTAAAAGCCACGTAGATATATATCGTCGTCTCAGAAATACTCTGCGTTTCCTTCTGGGTAATTTGCACGGCTTTGAAGAGAATGAGAGAATAACTTTAGCACAAATGCCAGAGTTAGATCGCTGGATGCTACATCGATTATGGGAAATGGGCTCTTTAATCAGAAAATGTTGTGAAGACTTCCACTTCCACGCACTATTTACAGAGTTACATAATTTCTGTTCCAGTGATTTGTCCGCTTTTTATTTTGATATCCGAAAAGATAGTCTTTACTGCGACCGGGTCGACTCAATTGCCCGGCGAAGTGCACGAACTGTACTTGATGAAATTTTTAATTGTTTAACTGCCTGGCTAGCTCCGTTCATTTGTTTCACCGCAGAGGAAGCTTGGTTAATGCGATATCCAAAAGATGAAGAAAGTATTCACTTGCAACTATTTCCAGAACTACCTGAAGATTGGAGAGATGATGAGTTATCTAAGAAATGGTTTAAAATTCGTCGCTTGCGCCGCGTGGTGACTGGAGCTTTAGAAATTGAGCGTACAGAAAAAAGAATTGGTTCTAGCCTACAATCTGCACCGGTAATATATACGAGTGCTGACTATGAAGACTCCTTTAAATCCATGAACAAAAATGAGCTAGCAGACTTGTTCATCACATCTAGTATCAGCTTTTCAAGTGGCAAAAGCCCAGCAAATGCATTCAAGCTAGATGATGTTCCTGGTGTTTCCGTCGTCCCAGAATTGGCTCAAGGGAAAAAATGCGAGCGATGCTGGAAAATTCTCGATGACGTCGGATCCAACTTAAATCATCCTAATGCTTGTTCAAGATGCGCAGATGCTGTGGATAATTATCGAGGTTGAGTTGAATGAATGTAAAAAAAAGAAAAGGTAGTTTTTCGATCGGGTTAATTTTTGGATTGCTTATTCTCACCCTTGATCAAATTACTAAGTGGTGGATAGTTACAGAAATTATGAATCCACCCCGGCATATTCCCGTTTTCCCTTCTTTTAATTTAGTGATGGGTTGGAACAGAGGGGTCAGCTTTGGAATATTTGATTCTTCATCCCCACCAAATCAATGGTTACTAATCAGCATTGCCCTTGTAATTGTCACTATTTTGCTTATTTGGTTGTGGCGTTCTGAGAGTCGCATTATATCTTTGGCATTGGGAATAATT
>CACKCT010000045.1:0-8527 GCA_902598645.1 Rhodospirillaceae bacterium
CAAACCTCCTTTGGTACAGTCTTTTGAAGAAGCAAAAAAAGAAATGTCGCCAATGGCTTTGACATTTTGGGGGGATAATAAGCGAGTTAATAACAGACGCATAAAAGAAGATTTAGGTGTGAAATTGCTATATCCGGATTATCGTCAGGGGCTCAGGGCTATACTAGAGGGTGGAGATTAACTATTTTGAGCTGTGAGTAGAAAAAAGTTGAGATTCAGAGATATCTGAAAGCAATCTTGAAAAAATTTATGATGAAATTTCATCAAGTAACAAACCAAGAGTTTTTGTAAGCTGTGTAAGGTCTTGGGGCCTTGAAAGCCGGTGGTCACCACTTTTAATTAGGATAGTTTCCACATCTTCTCCAATTAATTTATGCTGTATACGCAGAGATGTGTCCCAAGGTACATCCCTGTCCTTTAGGCCTTGTATAAGCCGAACGGGCTGGGTTATTTGGATCTTATTTCTCAATAACAAATTTTTGCGACCATCCTCAATTAAAGTCCGGGTAATTTGGTAAGGCTCGTCATCGTAATCACACGGTAGAAAAATGTAACCATTGCGTTGCATTTCACGGTGTTGCTGATCACTTAGTTTTTTGTAAATCAAGTCCTCTGTAAAGTCTGGTGCGGCAGCAAGTCCGATCAAACCAGAAATTCTGTCTTGAAGTCGAAGTGCAACTAATAGCATAATCCAACCACCCATGGAAGAGCCCACAAGGACTTGTGGCCCATCACTCAACTTTTCAATGGCAAAGATAGCATCTTCTGTCCACTTGCTTATGGTACCCTCACTAAAAGATCCCGAGGACTTTCCGTGGCCTGTATAATCGAAGCGTAAAAAGGCTTGTCCACGTTGTTTGCAGTACATCTCTAGCGCCAATGCCTTAGACCCAGTCATGTCAGACATGAAGCCACTCAAGAAGACGACGCCTGCTGTTTTACCCTCAAGACGATTGTACGCAATTGAAGTGCCATCGTGCCGTGATAATATCTTATGGGTGGATGTCAAATTACTCATTGTAAATTTTAACTCTCCTGTTGACAGTAACATAGGGTATAATGAAACAGGTTGATGAATATAACAATAACGGTGCTGTAGGTGACGCAAATAAAATGATATATGCATTTGGTAGTGATAAGAGTGGATTGCGCCCTACTGTGATGCAGGTGCTTCCTGCTTTAGCTCAGGGTGGTGTTGAGCGTACAACTATTGAAATTGCCTCTGCTATAAGCAAGGCGGGGGGGCGTTCAATAGTTGTTTCAGCTGGTGGGCCAATGGAACATGAGCTCGTCCGAACGCAAACAGAACATATTACTCTGCCAGTTGACAGCAAAAACCCTTTAATTATGTATGCAAATGCCTGGAGATTAACCAAGATTATTCGAGATAGAGGTGTCAATATTGTTCACGCCCGTTCCAGGGCTCCAGCTTGGAGTGCGTGGTTTGCAGCAAAGAAGTGTGGCGTGCCTTTTGTAACTACCTTTCATGGCGTTTATTCTTTTGGTGGGCGCTTGAAGCGTCGTTACAACGCTATCATGACACAAGGGAGAAGGGTCATTGCTAATTCTACCTTTATTGCCGGGCATATTCGCAAAAATTATGGTATTCCCTTGACTAAGTTGAGGATTATTCACCGGGGTGTTGATCTTGATCGTTTTGATGCGAATAAGGTGCCAGCTCAAAGGGTGGTGGCATTGGCAAACGAGTGGCGGTTAGAAGATGGATTACCGGTAATTATGTTACCAGGTCGCCTGACACGCTGGAAGGGTCAATCTTTTTTTATCGAGGCTATTGCTGCGCTTGGCCGTAAAGACATTCGCTGTTTATTGGTGGGCTCAGATCAAGGGCGATCTAATTACCGAAGGGAATTGGAGAATCTTATAAGTGTCAATGGCTTGAACGAGATAGTTAGGATAATTGAAAATTGTTCTGACATGCCAGCGGCCTATATGCTCACGGATGTGGTTGTTTCTGCTTCGATGGATCCCGAAGCTTTTGGTCGAATCATTCCGGAAGCTCAGGCCTTAGGTCGTCCCGTTATTGCGACGAACCATGGTGGTGCGCTTGAAACTGTCATACAGGGGGAAACAGGTTGGTTGGTTCCGCCTGGAGATGTTCCAGCATTGACAAATGCTATCGAGCACGTGCTTGCTCTTGATGGAGATGCGCGCGTGGCTCTTGCAGAGAAAGCTGTGAAGAACGTTCGAGCAAAATTTTCAAAATCAATGATGTGTGCCAAGACGCTCTCAGTTTATGACGAGATTTTAGGTGCAAATGGCAGGTAATATTCTAGTTATCAAGTTGGCGGCCTTAGGAGATTTTATACAGGCTATTCGTCCTTTCACAGCCATACGTAATCACCATCCAAATAGTCATATCACTTTGCTTACAAGTAAACCTTTTGTTGAGTTAGCTGAAGCAAGTAGTTTATTTGATCAGATTTGGGTTGACAATAAACCGAAGGTGTTAGCCATTAGTGAATGGGTTTCTCTAAGGGCCCAGCTGCGCTCTGGTGGCTTTGAGCGAGTGTATGATCTTCAGACTTCAGACAGAAGTTCCTTTTATCGTCTTTTTTTCTGGCCTCGACAAAATCCTGAATGGTCAGGAATTGCAAGTGGCTGCTCGCACCCACACAAAAATCCTAGGCGGGATTTAATGCACACCATAGAACGTCAAGCCGAACAGTTAGAAATAGCGGGTGTTAAAGTTGCCGGTATAACAGAGTCACTAGATTTCCTTAATGCTCCCGTCGATCAGTTTGCTCTTCCTAATGATTTTGTCTTATTGGTCCCCGGTGGAGCTATCCACCGACCCAAAAAACGCTGGTCTACAGAAAAATATAGCGAACTAGCAAGGCAGTTTTTTGTTGAAGGTTTGGTGCCAATTTTGCTGGGTGGGATTTCAGAGGCAGAAATCTTGGAGGAAATTTCTATAAATTGTCCTCAAGCCATCAATTTGTGCGGGCAAACTTCATTATTACAAATTGCAACTTTGGCCCGGCAAGCTAGATTATCTGTAGGTAATGATACGGGCCCAATGCATTTGATTGCGGCGGTGGGGCGTCGAACAGTAGTACTTTATGGCAATTCATCAGACCCAGCATTGTGCGGCCAGCGCGGCCCTCATGTTACTTATTTGAGGAAGCCAAATATTAAAGATATTACTGTTGAAAGTGTAAAAGCTGTCTCTATTGCCTGATATGCTTGACACAAAGGGTGATGGTTATGCATTCTCAACAATAAAGATATTTTAGATAGAAGACGTTTTTTTATGGTGGCAATTACACTCCCTGACGGAAGTGTCAGGAATTTTGAAGGACCCGTTACAGGCACTGAGCTGGCCGCTGACATTGGCCCAGGACTAGCAAAAGCAGCTCTGGCCGTCCGTGTTGGTGATGACATGTTAGATCTGTCGACACGTTTTGATGTTGATACAACCGTTTCTATCGTTACTTCAAAAGATGAGGGTGCTCTTGATTTGTTGTGTCATGATACTGCCCATGTTTTGGCTGAAGCAGTTCTTGAGTTGTATCCGGATGCTCAGGTCACAATAGGGCCGTCCATTAAAAATGGTTTCTACTATGATTTTTCTTTGCAAACCCCGTTCACACCGGAAGACCTGGAAAAGATTGAAGCTCGCATGCATGAAATTGTTGACCGTGATGAGGAAATCATTCGTGAAGAGTGGACACGTGGTGAAGCTATTGAATATTTTCAAAAAAGAGGTCAGTCATACAAGGTAGAATTGATCAATGACCTACCTGAGAATGAGATCATTACTGTATACAAACAGGGTGATTTTACTGATTTATGCCGTGGCCCACATCTACCGTCGACTGGTAAAATAGGTTCACATTTTAAGCTGATGAAACTGGCAGGAGCATACTGGCGTGGTGACTCCAGTAATGAAATGTTACAACGTGTTTATGGAACTGCTTGGCCAGACAAAAAACAGCTTAAGCAATACTTACACATGCTTGAAGAAGCTGAAAAACGTGATCACCGACGTTTGGGCAGGGAAATGAATTTGTTCCATTTTCAAGAGGATGCCCCTGGGGCTGTCTTTTGGCACCCCAACGGCTGGACACTATTCAGCAAGTTAATCGATTATATGCGTATACGCCAAGACAATGCGGGGTATGTAGAGATTTCCACACCTACAGTTATGGATCGTTCACTATGGGAGAAATCTGGCCATTGGGAAAAGTTTGGCGAAAATATGTTCCTGACGCAGACTGAGGATGACCGGATATTTGCCTTGAAGCCAATGAATTGTCCAGGTGGTATTCAAGTGTACAAGCAAGGTATTACATCATACCGTGACCTGCCACGGCGTATTGCAGAATTCGGCAAGGTAAATCGTTATGAGCCATCAGGAGCACTACATGGGTTGATGCGGGTTCGCGAGTTTACTCAGGATGACGCTCACATCTTTTGTACGCCAAAACAGATGGAAGAAGAGTGCCGAATTGTCGTTGAGCTGATCATGGATATTTACAAAGATTTTGGGTTCGAAGACATACGCATCAAATTTTCTGATCGGCCAGAAAATCGAATTGGTTCAGATGACGTTTGGGATCTTCTTGAGTCCAGTCTTAAGGGCGCACTGGAAAGAATGGGGTTTGGTGATTACAGTTATAACCCTGGGGAAGGAGCTTTCTACGGACCAAAGCTTGAATTTGTACTCCGCGATGCCATAGGGCGAGAATGGCAGTGTGGAACCTTGCAAGTAGACATGAATTTGCCAGAACGTCTTGACGTCAATTACATAGACGAGGAAGGTGAAAAAAAGCGACCGGTTATGTTACACCGTGCACTTTTTGGGTCTTTAGAGCGTTTCACAGGAATCCTAATTGAAAACTATGCCGGTCGATTACCGCTTTGGCTGTCACCAGTTCAAGTCGTTGTCGCCAATATTACAAATGATACGGACAAATATGCGCGCTGCGTCCAGGCTGAACTGAAGGCGGCCGGCCTTCGCGCTGAACTTGATTTGCGTAACGAAAAGATCAACTATAAGATACGAGAACATTCTGTCGGCAAAGTGCCGGCAATTCTCGTGGTGGGAGAACGCGAGGCCGCTGATGGCACTGTTGCTATGCGCCGATTGGGAGGAAGGGACCAAGAAATAGTTGCGCTCTCAGAGGCAGTTGCTAGACTTAAGGAAGAAGCGGCAGGACCGCTTGCCTAATTTTTTATAAATTGAAGTAGGAGAGTTTTAAATATCAAGACGTCCAATGAATGAGCTGCCGGCCCGAAAGGGCCCACGCGTTAATGAAATGATCGACGCTGAAAATGTGCGTGTAGTAGGTGTTGACGGTGAGATGATCGGTGTTATTTCTGTTGATGAAGGCATAGAATTGGCAAGTAATGCTGGTTTTGATTTGGTGGAAGTGTCACCAAATGCTAATCCTCCAGTCTGTAAAATACTTGATTACGGAAAGTATAAATACGAAGAACAAAAAAGACGTAATGAGGCACGAAAAAAGCAAAAAATAATAGAAGTTAAAGAAATAAAGATGAGGCCAAGCATAGATGTACATGACTATGATGTTAAAATGCGAAGCGCACGTCGATTTCTAGGTAACGAGGATAAGGTTAAGTTTACAATTCGTTTTAGAGGCCGTGAAATGGCTCATCAAGAATTAGGAATGGACGTTCTTAACAGAATACGTGCAGATCTAGACGAGGAGGTTAAGGTTGAGCAGCTTCCGCGCTTGGAAGGACGGTTGATGATTATGATTGTAGCTCCAAAATGATTTACCAACATTGTAAATAGTGTAGTACCCAATTGAAGCCTAAAGTAATATTTGATTTTTATCTAAAATCTAGAATTTAACCAAGTTGGTAAACACTTTTTCCAACAAACAAAGAGAATGGTAATCAATTTTTATGATAGTTTCTGAGGGTGAAACTTAATTCCAACGGCATTCGACATTTGGTTCTTGTGACTGAAGACATGCTCTTTTTATTTTTTTGTAGGCTTTTTTTAAATGTTTAATTTCTTGCCTGCTTTTGTTTTGGTCGGTGAAGAGATTTAAAAATTGCATTCTATTTGTATAACACAACATGAACTCCTTGCAATTCCCTCATTGTCCATCTATAAACCGGCTTCGCAAGTGGAATGGCTTGGCATGCCTAATCGTTCAGAACACAACCTAACATATTGAGGAATGTGAAATGCCCAAGTTAAAGACTAAATCAAGTGCAAAAAAACGCTTTCGTCTTACCGGTTCTGGTAAGGTTCGCGGCAATGTTGCTTTGAAACAGCATGGCATGAGTAAGCGGCCACAGAAAATGAAGCGTAAAGCGCGCGGCACAATGATTTTGTGTCCACAAGATGCCAGGATTGTTAAATCATACATGCCAAATGGCTAATTAATTTAGGGAACTGGAAAATGGCTAGAGTTAAAGGTGGAAAAACGGCCCACGCCCGTCACAAGAAAATTTTAAATATGGCACGAGGTTACCGTGGTCGCTCCTCTACCAGTTTCCGCGTGGCTATTGAGCGCGTTGAAAAGGGCTTGCAGTACGCATATCGAGATCGCCGTACAAAAAAACGACAATTTCGTCGTTTGTGGATTCAGAGAATTAACGCAGGCTCGCGACAATACGGTATGAACTATTCTCGTTTTATGTGCGGGCTTGCAAAAGCTAGAATCGAATTAGATCGCAAGGTCCTATCAGATTTGGCGATTAGTGAGCCCGAGGCCTTCAAGGCCCTTGTTGTTGAAGCCGAGGCAGCTCTCGCTAAATCCTGATCCTTTTAAGCAAAGGTTCAAACATCAGGAATTTTATTTCTAAGGAGCTGGCTCTTTGGCTACGTTCTCCTGTATATTTTTGCTTAATTGAAGGTAGTTAATCAAATGGACAACGCTGATAATATTCGAGTTGATCTTTTACGTGCCATTGCTGCTGCTAAGAACACGTCTGCTCTTGAGGCTGTGCGCATCTCCGCCTTGGGGAAAAAAGGCTTAATCACTATGCTGATGAAGAGCCTCGCTGGTTTAGAACCAGATGAGCGTAAAAGTGGGGGACAAAAAATAAATACAATGAAGACGGAAGTTTGTTTAGCCCTTGATGAACGCAAGTCCGTTCTTGAGAGAGATGAGCTAGACGCCCGCCTGATGGCTGAGAAAATTGATGTTTCTTTACCAGTGCGACCCAAGAGTGAGGGTAGCATCCACCCCATCAGTCAGGTCATTGAGGAAATTACGGCAATTTTTTGTGAGATGGGTTTTACTGTTGAAGAAGGACCAGATATTGAGGAGGACTGGTATAATTTTACAGCTTTGAATATCCCACCAGAGCATCCGGCACGACAGGAACATGATACATTTTATTTACCAGGAGAGGATAAAGGTCATCGGAAAGTGCTCAGGACCCATACCTCACCCGTGCAAATTCATACCATGGAAGATCAGGAACCACCTATTCGTATTATCGTGCCCGGACGAACCTACCGGTGTGATTACGATGCTACTCATTCTCCAATGTTTCATCAAGTTGAAGGGCTTGTCATAGACGAAAATACTCACATGGGGCATTTAAAAGGCTGTCTGATAGATTTCTGTAGGGCTATGTTCCAGGTTGATGATCTCCCTGTTCGATTTCGTCCAAGCTACTTCCCTTTTACAGAACCTTCAGCAGAAGTTGATATAGGGTGCACCCGCGCAGATGGAGAGTTTCGTATTGGTTATGGTGATGATTGGCTGGAAATACTCGGTTGTGGTATGGTCAACCCCAAGGTATTGGAGAATTGTGGCATTGACTCCGCCACCTATCAAGGCTTTGCTTTTGGCATGGGGGTCGAGAGAATCGCAATGCTGAAATATGGTATTCCTGATCTGAGAACTTTTTTTGAGTCTGATCTTCGTTGGCTAAAGCATTATGGATTTTCCGCTCTTGATGTGCCGGGCATGGTTGGGGGGCTAAACCGATGAAAGTCACTCTTTCATGGCTGAAGGAGCATTTAGAGACAGATGCCCCCTTAAATAAAATTACTGAAAAGTTAACTATGCTAGGTTTGGAGATTGAGGGTGTCTTTGATCGTTCAAAGGATCTAGGGGGTTTGGTTGTAGGACAAATTAAAGAAATAAATAAGCATCCGGATGCGGATAAACTTCAAGTTTGTCTGGTTGATAACGGGTCTGAGATAGTTGAAGTTGTTTGCGGGGCCGATAATGTTCGTTTGAACTTAAAGTGTGTGTATGCAGGCAGTGGATCATACGTGCCTGGTATAGACGTAACTTTGAAGAAGGCAAAAATACGTGGTGTACTCAGTAATGGCATGTTGCTTTCCGAAAGGGAGATGGGTTTGAGCGACGGACACGAGGGAATTGTTGAGCTTGCTGACGAGTCTGTCATTGGTGATAGCGTAGTTGACGCAATGGGCCTTAGTGATCCAGTGATAGATATTGCCATAACTCCTAATCGGGGGGATTGCCTTGGAGTGCGCGGTATTGCTCGCGATCTTGCAGCGCTGGGTCTTGGAACCCTGAAGCCGCTGAATAATTGGTCAATCAAA
>CACKCT010000046.1:0-8109 GCA_902598645.1 Rhodospirillaceae bacterium
CAAGACACGTGCAATAAAACTTATCAGCTCAGTGCCTTGTCCTGGAAAAAAAACGTTACCTGCGCCTCCAAGTGCGAGAAGGCCATTGCAATCAATCAACACAGGTCGAAGACGTGCTAATGCTGCCGAATGAACCAATTCAGCGTGCGCACCAAAAATACTTCCGTCGTCGTTCATATTTTGTATTAGTGTGACTTCTTTATCAATGCCGACCAGTTGGTCTATTTCGCCAGAGAGATAGTTAGTAATATAGTCTTTCTGCTGTTCAATTTCTGGCAAATTGCAACCCTCAAAACCAATATTTGCGACTTTAATATCGAGCAGCAAAGGAAAGTCTCTATTAATGACTTTAGTTAACTGATCAATATTTGTTGCTGATATTAGGGCAAGTACAGCAGTATGGGTACGTGTTTGAGCTGCCATATTTGTACGGCTAGTCTCAATGACGTCTTGCGCACAATCTCTAATGTTATTAATTTCGCCACGCAATTGCTCCAGCATAAATTTCTGTATATCAGCAACGCCATCACCGCTCCAACGTGATGGAATCATTATGGATTGCAGAATTTCGGGGTTTTCTTTAAAGAAATTGGGATGATTGGTAAGGAAATCAGTAACTTGCTTGCTACTCAGCTCAAGTTTTTTTTTACTGGCGGAAACGTTTTTTGATTCGTTCATTTGTTGTATTCCTAAATTATTAGGTCTCTAAGTCTAGTAATTTTGTCTCAGATTCGCATAGAGTGTACCCCATGCCTGTCTCTCATACAAAACCCTCTCATTATTCTGGTTGTAATGTCACCGTGCTACTAGCTTTGCCGGTGCCCTCTTCCTATGACTATCGGGTCCCAAGCCATATGAATTTATCTGATGGGAATTTTGTACGCGTCCCTTTTGGACGACGAATGGTTAATGGTGTTGTTTGGGGTGCTGGTCAGCATGGTATCGATAATAGAAAAATAAAGGATGTGGAGATTTGTTTTCCAATTCCTCCCATGAGTGACGTGCAGAGATCGTTTGTTGACTGGGTCGCTGCTTATACTCTCTCGTTTCGTGGGGCTGTTCTTAAAATGACCATGAGTGTCTCAGCAGCTCTTCAAGAACCAAAATCTAATTTTGTTTTTGGCCTTAATCCTTCACCACCATTTTATAAAATGACTTCCGCCCGAGAGCGGGTAATTGATGTTCTTAAATATGGTAAGCCAAAACAAGCACAAGGGGAGCTTGCACAAAAAGCTAAAGTAGGTACTTCTGTCATCAAAGGTTTAGTCAAAATTGGTGGGTTGGTGTCCTATAAAGTGGAGCCATTGTCTATGATGATACGCCCAAATGGGTACCTTTCAGGACCAGAACTCTCTGAGAAACAGGCCAAAGCTGGTGCAGTTCTCTCAGGTGATGTTGCTAAGGGAGGTTATAAGGCCTCCTTGCTTGATGGAGTGCCCGGTTCAGGTAAAACAGAAGTTTATTTTGAAGCTGTTGCAGAAGCGTTGAAGCAGAGTCGCCAAGTTTTGGTTTTACTCCCTGAAATTGCATTAAGCGCTCAATGGCTTGAGCGTTTTGAAAACCGGTTTGGTGCTTTACCGTTGGAGTGGCATTCAGAACTAAAGTTAGCTAAACGGCGAGATACTTGGCGTGCCGTTGCTCAAGGAATGGTTAATGTCGTTGTGGGTGCTCGATCGGCTCTTTTTTTACCTTTTAAAGACCTTGCTCTTATTGTTGTAGATGAAGAACATGATGGGGCATACAAGCAAGAGGAGGGCATCATATATAATGCCCGCGACATGGCAGTAGTGCGCGCCTATCTGGAAAATATTCCTATTATTTTATCCTCTGCAACACCATCACTTGAAACGATGGATAACGTGAAACGTGGCCGTTATAAGATGGTTCAACTGCCTCAGCGTCACGGTAATGCAAAATTGCCCAAAATTTCTCTTATAGACATGAGAAATGAGCGCTTACCTGATGGGTGCTGGCTATCTCCAAGACTTATTAAAAAGGTTCAACAAACACTGATGGCAGATCAACAGGTGATGCTATTTTTGAATAGACGTGGTTATGCGCCACTAACACTATGCCGGACCTGTGGTCATCGTTTTAAGTGCCCAAATTGTACGGCTTGGTTGGTTAGCCACCGTGATGGGTTTGGACGTCTGCAGTGCCACCACTGTGGATATGCCACCGCCTCACCTGAATGCTGTCCGTCTTGCGGAAATACGACTTTGGCGTTTTGTGGCCCCGGAGTTGAAAGGTTGTCCGAGGAGTCAAAAAAACTATTTCCCCAAGCTAATATTGAAATTGCTGCGAGTGACTCTGTAAATGGACCGAGTGACGCCGCAAAATTAGTGCAACGTATAAAGAGCCATGAGGTTGATATTATTATTGGCACACAAATTGTAGCTAAGGGGTACCATTTTCCCAAATTAACATTAGTTGGTGTCGTTGACGCAGATTTAGGTTTGAGTGGTGGTGACTTGCGCGCAGCTGAGCGTACTTATCAGCTTTTGTACCAAGTTGCTGGTCGTGCTGGACGAGCTGAGCACTCTGGCCAAGTTATATTGCAAACTTATATGCCAGAACACTCGGTGATGCAGGCATTACTTCTGGGTGACAGGGATCACTTTATTGAGACTGAATCCACAGCGAGAAGAAAATCTGATATGCCCCCCTTCTCGAGACTCGTAGCATTGATTCTTTCAGGGCCAGACGAACAGGAAATAGACAGGCTAGCAAGCCTGTTGGCTGGTAAGGCGCCTAAATTTGACGATATTTTGATTTTGGGCCCGGCTCCAGCGCCACTCTCTATTGTTAGAGGGCGCTATCGCCGCCGTTTCCTTCTTCGAGCACCAAAGCAGTTTAATGTACAACAATTTCTTACTGATTGGCTTACTCACTTTACTATACCTAAGAGAATTCGTATTCAGGTGGATATTGATCCATACAGTTTTCTGTAAGACGAATTACAGAAAAAGACCATGTGAATAATCGGGAATCTATCTTTAAAAGTACAAAAAAGGTCTTATTTAATGTATTAAATTAAGATTTTTTTGATGTAAATAAGCCTCAATAACAGTATTTTTGTCATTATTTTAATGGTTTAAAAGGAGCTATGAGTCAGCTTGCATACCTTAGATGAGGATCCGTCTTGCATGCCTTAGATTGCATGCCTCAATTGAGTATGATAAAAGCAATCTACGTTAATTAGTATGAAATATTTCAGGGTTTTTGTGTTTAATATTTCTTTTTCTGTTGTTTTACAAGGAACCAAGGACTTCAAGCTTGTTATCCGATAGTTCAGGTGCCAGTAGACTCGCAGGTCGTTATGCCTCAGCTCTATTTGAATTGGCACAGTCAAGTAAAAAGATTGATGCAGTAACGAGCGATCTTGAATTGCTCAATACGCTTATAATTAGGTGCAAGGACCTGCAAAAGTTTATTGACTCTCCAATAATTACAAGAAATGACCAGGGTAAGGCCTTATCCGTAATTGTAAAAAAAGCCAAATTCAATGATCTGACCGCTAATTTTATTTCTGTTGTTGCAGAAAATCGCCGTCTTTATGTATTACCTGCAATTATTGCCGCCTTTACTGACATTTTATCGAAATATCGTGGTGAAGTTACAGCTGAGGTTGTATCTGCAACTGAGCTCTCTAAAAAACAATTAAATACTCTTGGCTCCTCGCTCAAAAAAGCGATTGGTTCCAAGGTAACCATCAATGCCACCGTTGATCATGAATTACTCGGTGGCCTTATCGTCAAAGTTGGCTCTCGAATGGTCGACTCATCACTTCGTACCAAGCTGCAACAACTGCGGCTAGCAATGATAGGGATTGGATAATGGAAATCCGAGCAGCGGAAATCTCCGCAATTCTCAAGGATCAAATAAATAATTTTGGAACAGATTCAGAAGTTGCTGAAGTTGGGCAAGTTCTATCAGTTGGTGATGGTATAGCCCGAGTTCATGGGTTGGATAATGTCCAAGCAGGAGAAATGGTTGAATTTCCCGGTGGTGTCAAAGGAATGGCACTTAATCTAGAAACCGATAATGTGGGTGTTGTCATCTTTGGTGAGGACCGAAGTATCAACGAAGGTGATACGGTTAAACGCACCGGAAACATTGTGGATGTACCTGTTGGTAAGGGACTCCTTGGCCGTGTTGTTGATGGCCTTGGAAATCCAATTGATGGCAAAGGTCCAATTGAGGGTACAGAACGCAAACGTGTTGAAGTAAAGGCACCAGGAATTATACCGCGTAAATCAGTACATGAGCCCATGCAAACGGGTCTCAAGTCTATTGATGCACTTATCCCCATTGGTCGTGGTCAGCGTGAATTGGTAATTGGTGATCGCCAGACAGGTAAAACTGCGATTGTAATTGACACCATAATAAATCAAAAATCTGTTAATGACTCGGCCAAGGATGATACTGAGAAACTATTTTGCGTCTATGTTGCCGTTGGTCAAAAGCGCTCAACAGTTGCACAAGTAGTAAAAACACTAGAGGAATATGGCGCTATGGATTACTCTATTGTGGTTGCTGCTACGGCTTCGGAGCCAGCGCCACTGCAATTCCTTGCACCCTATACTGGTTGTACTATGGGCGAATTTTTTCGCGATAATGGTATGCACGCCGTCATCAGTTATGATGATTTGTCTAAACAAGCTGTTGCTTATCGCCAAATGTCTTTGCTTCTTCGTCGGCCTCCTGGACGAGAGGCGTTCCCGGGAGATGTTTTTTATCTACATTCACGCCTTTTAGAGCGTTCCTGCAAATTAGGAGAAACAAGTGGTTTAGGTTCCCTAACAGCTCTTCCTGTTATTGAGACTCAGGCTTCAGACGTGTCAGCATACATACCAACGAATGTGATTTCTATTACTGATGGGCAGATTTTCTTAGAGACTGAATTATTTTATCAAGGTATTAGACCAGCTGTAAACGTTGGGATATCAGTTTCCCGTGTTGGTTCCGCGGCTCAAATTAAGGCTATGAAAAAAGTCGCAGGGTCAATAAAGTTGGAATTAGCTCAGTATCGTGAAATGGCAGCGTTTTCGCAATTTGCTTCTGATCTGGATGCAGCTACTCAGCATTTATTAGCCCGTGGGGCTCGCTTAACTGAAATACTTAAGCAGGGTCAGTTCTTACCTTGTCCCGTTGAGGAGCAAGTCATCTCCATTTTTGCTGGTGTCAATGGTTTTTTGGATGGACTTAATGTCACAGATGTTCTTCGTTACGAGGCTTCTATGTTGGAGAACATTAGGGCCAACGAAGAGGATATTCTTGTCTCAATACGTGAAACCAAAGACTTGACTAGTGAAACCGAGGAAAAACTAAGAGCTTTTCTTGATAAATTCACTAAGGATTTTGCTTAAAAAGGCGGTGATGGAAATGGAAAAATCGTCAAATGGCTAACCTTAAAGATCTCAGGCTTCGAATCACAAGTGTAAAATCTACGCAAAAGATCACGTCCGCTATGAAAATGGTGGCTGCTTCTAAGCTTCGCCGTGCTCAAGCAGCAGCTGAGGATGGTCGTCCATATGCTGAACGCATGGAACGTATGCTGGGTGAATTAACATCAAGCCTCTCAACTGTAGACGGTGCTCCAAAGTTACTAGCTGGTAGCGGTGATGCAAAAAACCATCTTCTTGTTACAATTACGGCTGACCGTGGTCTGTGTGGGGGGTTCAATGGCTCCATAATTCGTAAAACAATTAGCAAAGTCAAAGAACTTAAAGCTGAAGGTAAGAATGTAAAACTATATTGTCTAGGCCGAAAGGGTAATGATGCACTCAAATATGATTTCTCCAATCAAATTATTAGCACTCTAGAGGGATTGACTAAAAATGGTGTTGACTTTGCAGCAACTCGTGACATTGCGTCAGATTTAGTGAGACGTTTTGATAAACTTGAATTTGATGTTTGCACGATTATTTATAATAAGTTTGTTTCAGTAATCAGTCAGAAAGTAGAGGCTCAGCAAATAATACCATTTCCCTTTCCTGAGGCGTTGGAAGACGAAGGTGAGGTTGCCGACAAACGTCAGAATGCCTTGTACTTAATGGAACCATCTGAGGAAGAGATACTTGACGATTTGTTGCCCCGCAATATTTCTATACAGTTGTACAAGGCGCTCCTGGAGAGCAATGCCTCGGAACACGGAGCCCGAATGAGCGCAATGGATAATGCAACAAGAAACGCAGGTGATATGCTTGATGACTTAACCATGACTTATAACCGGACCAGACAGGCAGTTATAACTAGTGAGTTAATTGAAATAATATCAGGTGCAGAAGCTTTGTAGTGGCATTTCGATTTTAATTTAATAACCAGACATACATTGAGGCAATTTAGGAGCCTAAGAAATGAGTAAGAAAAACGTAGGTAAAGTTACACAAATAACTGGCGCTGTCGTTGACGTGCGTTTTGAAGGAGACCTGCCAAACATTCTGAACGCTCTTGAGTTGGATAATGATGGTACACCTTTGATCCTTGAAGTAGCCCAGCATTTGGGTGAGTCAACAGTTCGTACAATTGCCATGGATACTACTGATGGCTTAGTTCGAGGACAGGAAGTCACTGATTTGGGTGAACCCATTTCAGTTCCCGTTGGCTCGGAGGTTCTCGGCCGTATCCTTAATGTAATAGGTGCGCCAGTTGATGAGCGTGGGCCAGTCAAAACCAAAATGAAATATCCTATCCACAGACCCGCACCTGAATTTGTGGATCAATCGACTGAAACTGAGATTTTGGTTACCGGTATCAAGGTTGTTGATCTCTTGGCCCCTTATGCAAAAGGTGGAAAAATCGGCCTTTTTGGAGGTGCAGGTGTCGGTAAGACAGTCTTGATCATGGAACTGATTAACAACATAGCAAAGGGCCACGGTGGCTACTCTGTCTTTGCCGGTATTGGTGAACGTACCCGTGAGGGAAATGATTTATATTATGAAATGATTGAATCTGGTGTTATTGACCTTGAGGGCGATGGTTCTAAGGCAGCGCTTGTTTATGGTCAAATGAACGAACCACCTGGAGCTCGAGCTCGTGTTGGGCTCTCGGGCCTTTCAATGGCAGAGTATTTCCGAGATGAAGAAGGCCAAGATGTGTTATTTTTTATGGATAATATTTTTAGATTCACGCAGGCTGGCTCAGAAGTTTCCGCACTTCTTGGACGCATTCCCTCTGCTGTTGGGTATCAGCCAACCTTAGCAACTGATATGGGCACCTTACAGGAACGCATCACTTCGACAACCAAGGGTTCCATTACCTCAGTCCAAGCTATATACGTGCCGGCTGATGATTTAACTGACCCTGCACCCGCAACATCCTTTGCTCATCTTGATGCAACAACTGTGCTTAACCGCCAGATAGCTGAACTAGGAATATATCCAGCTGTTGATCCATTGGACTCAACATCTCGGATTCTTGAGCCGCGTGTAATTGGTGATGAGCATTATAATACTGCACGTGAGGTACAACGGGTTCTACAAGCCTATAAATCTTTACAAGATATTATAGCTATCCTTGGGATGGATGAACTCTCCGAAGAAGACAAATTAACAGTAGCGAGAGCACGAAAAATTCAGCGGTTTTTGAGCCAGCCGTTCCATGTTGCTGAGGTCTTTACGGGGACACCTGGTGTGTTTGTTAACTTGGAGGATACAATCAAAGGCTTCAAGGGTATTGTAGATGGTGAGTATGATCATTTGCCTGAAGCCGCCTTCTACATGGTCTCCACAATCGAGTCGGTTGTTGATAAAGCTAAACAGATGGCAGATGAAGCCGCCTAACGTAGAGTTGGGCTGGGATATGCTTAATGGCTGAAAAACTTGATAAAATAGAGTTAGAAATTGTTACTCCAACAAAACTTTTATTTAGTGAAAGTGCTGATATGGTTGTTATTCCGGGAGGTGAGGGTGATTTTGGTGTTCTGGTTGGTCATGCCCCGTTGCTCTCAAAGGTGCGCGCCGGGACGATTGACATTTATAAAGATGATAAAATCAACACCCAAATTTTTGTCGAAGGTGGAATAGCAGAGGTTACAGCAGAGCGTTGTACTATTTTAGCTGAAGAAGCAATCATGGTAGTTGATATAGATAAAACGGCTGCTATCGA
>CACKCT010000047.1:0-7576 GCA_902598645.1 Rhodospirillaceae bacterium
CGCAAGATTGAAAATTTTAAGGGTGGGATTTTCTTATTGAATGCACCTGCAGGTATCTATCGCTGTTCAGCAACCCCATATGAAAGAGCCTGTCTGATTGCTGCAGTCTTTAAGCGGAAAAAAATAAAAGGAAAGGTTTTACTTATCGATTCACGTGAAGAACCTGCTGTCTCAGCGGATGGGTTTCTAAGTGCTTTTGAGGAGCTTTACGGTGACACAATTGAATATTTAAACATAATTTCCATTTTAACCATGTGTGATTTGCGTGCACTATTTAATGAACATTAAAGTTTAGGCAATTGCCTATTTTTTAATCAATTATTTTTTAATGAGGTTAGATTTTTTTTTAATTTTTTTTTCTCAACGCCATAATAACAGCGGGTTTCCAAGAAAGGCTTAAGGGTTGGCACAGCTTATGCTAATGCTATTCTAAGAATAACTATTAAGATTGTCTTTTACAGGCTCAGTAAATCATAGGGCAGAAATCAAATGAAAAAAATCGAAGCAATTATTAAGCCTTTTAAACTTGATGAAGTCAAAGAAGCCCTGCACGAAATAGGTTTACAAGGTATTACAGTCTTGGAAGCAAAAGGCTTTGGACGACAAAAAGGCCACACAGAGCTTTATCGTGGTGCAGAATATGTTGTTGATTTCCTACCTAAAGTCAAAATTGAGCTTGTAATTGATGATAGTCTCGTTGAACGAGCTGTAGAAGCTATACAACAATCAGCCCACACAGGGCGCATTGGTGATGGAAAAATCTTTATAACTCAGGTTGAAGAAGCTATTCGCGTTCGAACTGGGGAACGTGGATCCGAAGCTATTTAGATATTTCTTATTTATACTATAATCACAATAAATATTTGGGAGAGGAAACATACCCATGACTTGTAACTGTAAAACACCTAAAGATGTTCAGAAGTACCTTAAAGAAAACGATGTTGCGTTTGTAGATCTTCGATTTACTGACCCTCGAGGCAAATGGCAACACTTAACAATGTGTTCTAACTTTATAGATGACGATGCCTTCATTGACGGAGTGATGTTCGATGGTTCATCCATTTCAGGCTGGAAGGCGATCAACGAGTCTGATATGTCCCTTATACCAGATCCAACGACTGCCGTAATGGATCCATTTGCAGCTCAACCCTCAATGATTCTTTTTTGCGATATTATGGAGCCTTCAACTGGCCAACCATACGGTCGGGATCCACGATCAGTTGCAAAAAAAGCAACAGCATATCTCGGTTCAACAGGAGTAGGCGACACAGTCTTTATGGGTGCTGAACCTGAATTCTTTGTCTTTGATGATGTCAGATACTCTGTGGACATGAACAGTTGCTTCTTTGAATTTGACTCAGAGGAAGGGCCGTATAATACCGGCAAATCTTTTGAGGGAGGTAACTCCGGTCACCGACCGGGGGTTAAAGGTGGTTACTTCCCAGTACCACCAGTCGATAGTTCTCATGATCTTCGTGCTGAAATGGTTACTGTTATGCAAGAAATGGGCTTAAGCATGGACAAACATCACCATGAAGTTGCCCCATCCCAACACGAACTGGGCTTGACCTTTGAACAACTAATTAAAACTGCTGATAACGTACAGATTTATAAATATTGCACTCAAATGGTAGCACACACCTATGGCAAATCAGCTACTTTCATGCCAAAACCAGTAGCTGGAGACAACGGTTCTGGAATGCACACTCATCAATCCATTTGGAAAGATGGAAAGCCTACTTTTGCCGGATCAGGGTATGCTGATCTCTCGGATACTGCAATACATTATATTGGTGGAATTATTAAGCATGCAAAGTCATTAAATGCATTCACAAACCCATCTACTAATAGTTACAAGCGTCTGATACCAGGCTTTGAAGCTCCTGTGTTGTTAGCATATTCAGCCCGCAACCGTTCGGCAAGTTGCCGTATACCATTTGCGACTAACCCCAAAGGCAAGCGCGTTGAAGTTCGCTTCCCTGATGCAGTCGCCAATCCCTACCTTGCTTTTTCAGCAATGCTAATGGCTGGGCTAGATGGCATTACTAATAAAATTAATCCAGGTGACGCAATGGATAAAAATCTTTACGACTTACCGCCAGAGGAACTATCTGAAGTTCCAACGGTCTGTGGTTCCTTGCGCGAGGCGTTGGAGTCACTAGACGCCGATCGTGATTATCTAAAAAAAGGTGACGTTTTTACTGACGACATGATAGATGCTTACATGGATTTAAAATGGGAAGAAGTGTATAATTTTGAACATACACCTCATCCAGTCGAATTTAAGATGTATTATTCTAGCTAAACTCATATACAAACAAAAAGGGCCACATCGAAAAAGTGGCCCTTTTTTATTGATTGAAATAATTATTCAGATTGGAGATCATTTAAATAGTGGTAATTTAATGTCAAGAAAAAGAAACCTTATATCTTAATGAAAAAATTAAATGTTGCTATTTTGTTCCATTTACTTTAAAGACCTACAACTTCATGTAATGGAGGAATAAAGAATATGGATATGAAACATTTAAACAAAAAATCGTCCAACTATAATACTGATTTAGGAAAAGAATTTGCCGCTTTAAGTTGCTTATGCGTAGCTGGTTATTTATGGCTGGTACTAATCTAAGCCAAGGGAAAGGCGCCATTTAATTGACATACATATAGTTTTTTCTGTGATCAATTATGAACTGCAAACTGTTTGCGTAACCCTTTTCAATACCGTATGCATATTGGTATGCCATAGTAACTAATTATGCCTATTAACCCTGTAGATTTATTGTTGTCATATTTTTACAAGCCGCTATATTTAATAAAAATTAAATGCTTTTACTTTCAGTATATATTGCTGAACTTAAGCACAAAATTTCAATTTGTGTACTAAACTCATTGTAAATTTATATCCTTACATGGTATGCGTGCTAGGTTGAAATATGGCACTTCAAGTATATAATTTATTGGATAAAAGGCTTATCCATTAAGCCTTGTAATAACAGTAGATCTCACAATCGGGCACTTCGTGACTTTTGAAAAAAAACGAGGAGTGATCATAAAAGTTAAATGTTATGGTTTTATGGCTCCTATTCTGTAGAGTACCAACTCAATGTTAGCAATGCGATGAATGCTTTGCCTGCTACAACTCTCAAATTCTAAGACTGTGATGGTAGTATTTATTCCAAACATTACCCTCTAAATATTATCGATGTTGTAATTAATTTAACATATGTGAAAAGGATATTCGATGAGCCATATAATTCATGAACCTGTTAAACAAAGACTACAACGCAGTGAACTAGCAGTGCCCGGATCTAGCCCGAAAATGTTTGAAAAGGCCCTAAACAGCTCAGCAGATTATATTTTTTTAGATCTAGAAGACGCAGTAGCACCAGATGACAAGGTGCAAGCACGAAAAAATGTCATAGATGCACTCAATGAGTTAGATTGGCGAGGTAAGGGAAAGTCAATTTCTGTTCGTATCAACAGTATTGATACACATTATATGTATCGTGATGTCATTGAGGTAGTTGAACAAGCAGGTGAAAATCTTGATACTATTTTACTTCCTAAAGCAGGAACGGCATCTGATGTCTACATGCTATCAGCTATGTTGAATCAAATCGAAACTTCTTTAGGTTTTAGAACAAGAATTGGCATTGAAGTTTTAATTGAGACAACTCTTGGCATGGCTAATGTCTTGGATATTGCGAAAAAAGGTCGTTATGAGCGTCTTGAGGCGATGCACTTTGGGGTCGCTGATTATGCAGCAAGTTGTCGCGCACGCACGACTGTTATTGGTGGTTTAAATCCAAACTATCCTGGTGACCAATGGCATGCAGGTCTATCTCAGATGTTGGTCGCTTGTCGTGCTTATGGGCTCAGAGCAATTGATGGCCCCTTTGGTGACTTTAACGATCCAGCGTCTTACAAAGACGCTGCACGTCGTGGAGCAGCCCTTGGCTTTGAAGGAAAATGGGCAATCCATCCATCACAAATAGAGTTAGCAAATGAGATTTACACCCCCCCAGAAACAGAAGTGTTACACGCAAAACAAATTCTTACCGCTTTAGAAGAGGCTGCTAGTGCAAATCGTGGTGCTGCTCAATTAAATGGTCGCATGATTGATGCAGCCTCTGCAAAAATGGCAGAAAACATTGTCAACTTAAATAAAGCAATCCAAGCAAAGTCAAAAGGTTGAATATGAATATTCATGAATATCAAGCAAAAAAGCTATTGGCACAATATGGTGTACCCGTCCCAAAGGGCGCTGTTGCGCATTCTAAAACAGCAGCAATTTACCAAGCCAACGAAATAGGAGGAGACAAATGGATCGTAAAGGTTCAAATTCATTCAGGTGCACGAGGTAAAGCAGGTGGTGTAAAACTCTGCAAAAGTCAACGAGAGATTTCTGAATTTTGTGATAAGTTTCTGGGAAAAAAACTAGTTACACTTCAGACTGGTCCTACTGGAAAGTTGGTTTCTAGTATCTACGTGGAAGAGGCTAGCGATATTTCAAAAGAACTTTACGTGAGTATTGTTCTAGATAGAACTGTTCAGAAAGTTACTTTAATTGCTTCGACAGAGGGAGGCATGGACATTGAGAGAGTGGCGCAAGAAACACCTGACAAAATTTCAAAAATAACAATTGATCCAGCTGTAGGAATGCAACCATTTCAAGCTCGACAACTGGTTTTCACATTAGGGTTACCAAATAATGCAATTGCTGCAGCAAGTCGAGCTGTCATGAAGTGCTACCGCGCTTTTCGTGATACCGATGCTAATCTTTTAGAAATCAACCCGTTAATTTTAACTACTGAAAATAAAATTTTAGCCATTGATGCCAAGATGTCGTTTGACTCAAATGCTCTTTATCGTCGACCTGAAATTCTTGAATTTAGGGATAAAACTCAAGAAGACCCTCGAGAAACAAATGCTGCGGAGCACGATCTAAACTATGTTGGCCTTAATGGTAAGATTGGTTGTCTAATAAATGGTGCAGGGCTTGCTATGGCAACTATGGATATGATCCAACATGCTGGTGGTGAGCCTGCCAACTTTCTAGATATTGGTGGTGGTGCATCCGCTGAGAGAGTTGCTACATCAATTGAATTAGTGTTATCCGATCAAAATGTCGAGGCTATTTTAATCAATATTTTTGCTGGCATTAATCGCTGTGACTGGGTTGCTCAAGGTATCGTTGACTTTTTAAGTAAAAACAAAATTGATATTCCTTTGGTGGTACGCTTGTCAGGCACCAATGTTGATAAGGGGCAAAAAATTTTAAAAGATAGTGGCAAACAAGTTTCTACAGCTGACACGTTGGCTGATGCAGCAAACAAAGTTGTTGCTGCTTGGAAAAGTCAACAGAAAATTAAGGGTGCTCCATGAGTATATTTATTAATGAGAAAACGCCAATCCTTGTTCAGGGTTTTACTGGTCGTTTGGGCTCTTTCCATGCAAAAGAAATGATTGACTATGGAACTAATGTCGTTGCAGGTGTGACACCAGGAAAAGGAGGAACTACGCATCTTGGAAAGCCAGTTTTCAATACGGTCAAAGAAGCAGTTGAAATTACTGGTGCTGAGGCCAGCATCATCTTTGTCCCTCCTGCATACGCTGCGGACAGCATTATGGAAGCAGCAGAGTCTAACATCAAATATTGTGTGAGCATTACTGACGGCATACCAACGCATGATATGATTCGGGTAAAGCGTTACCTTTTTGCACGAGCTAAACCAGAAGACCGAATGATTTTAACAGGTCCCAACTGTGCAGGCACTATCAGCCCGGGCAAGGCTTTATTAGGTATTATGCCGGGCCACATTTTCATGCAAGGTAACGTCGGCCTTATTGGGCGCTCTGGTACTTTAGGTTATGAAGCCGCCTCTCAAATGAAGGAGCTAGGTATCGGTATTAGTACCAGTGTAGGCATTGGTGGTGACCCAATAAACGGCAGCTCATTTGTCGAAATTTTAAAGTATTTTGAAGATGATGATGAAACAGATGCAGTGCTAATCATTGGTGAAATTGGAGGACCTCAAGAAGCAGCAGCAGCTGAATACTTCAAACACCACATGAAGAAGCCCATGGCGGCTTACATTGCTGGTTTGACTGCTCCACCGGGGAGGCTCATGGGCCATGCTGGAGCTATAGTAAATGCTAGAGGCGAGAGTGCTGCAGAAAAAGTAAAAATACTTAAAGAATCTGGAGTAATGGTTGCACCAACACCCTCGGAAATGGGGTTAACAATGGCAAAATTACTAAAAACAATCTAGTACAAAATTATAGTTTTATAGACGTGCCAGAAAATTGGACATCATAATTAGCGCAGAGACCAAAAAGTACTTTTGATAAGACTGAAGAATTTCAATTAAAAATTTTTCTACACTTTGAGTATTAGTGTTTATTAAGTGTAAATAAAATTGGATTAAGTGCGGAGGGTTAGCAATCCTGATTTACAAAATAACAAGCAGAGGTCTTGCCCTTAGTGTTTACCTGATATACACAATATCTTGATGAAGTGCATAGATTACATACATTATAAGGCATTCTTGCGGTTATTGGTGTAAGTTTACTCGTACAAAATAAAGGTGCTAAAAACAACCATGGCGGATCTATTTAAAGCAAACAAGATCAAGTTAGTAAAACCAGAAAACAAAGTAAAGAAAGACAAAACCGACAAGGCTAAAAACAGCTACTCAGCTAAAGATATAAAAGTCCTAGAAGGACTGGAACCAGTACGTTTACGCCCAGGCATGTATATTGGCGGAACTGACGAACACGCATTGCATCATTTAGTTGCTGAAATTCTTGATAATTCCATGGATGAAGCTGTTGCAGGGCATGCTACTCACATTTCTATTAATCTTTCTGAAGATTTCACAGTGACCATAAGTGACAATGGTCGTGGTATTCCAACAGATCCTCATCCAAAATTCAAAGATAAGACTGCACTTGAGGTAATTATGACCACATTACATTCAGGTGGTAAGTTTTCAAAAGGTGCTTACGAAACCTCAGGGGGTTTGCATGGCGTTGGTTTGTCAGTTGTAAATGCTTTGTCAGATCGTCTTGACGTTGAGGTTACTCGCAACAAAACAGTTTGGAAACAGTCATATGCGTGTGGCATACCCAAATCAAAGCCTTTAAATACAGGCAAGTCCTCTAATAAGCGTGGAACATCTATCTCGTTTCATGCGGATCCTCAAATCTTTGGCAAAGAAGCGCATTTTCAACCTAAAATCATATATCGAATAGCACAATCAAAAGCCTATTTATTTCGTGGCGTTGAAATTCGCTGGTCATGTGCAGAAAAGCTAATTAAAGGCGAGGATTCAACACCTGCTATAGCAACCTTACACTTTCCTAATGGTCTCGCTGATTACTTGGCCAGTACTCTAGAAAATCGCAAAACGCTGACACACAAGTACTTTACAGGTCAAGCTAAACTTAATGGTAGCGGCGGCAAGGCAGAGTGGGCAATTGCCTGGCCTATTGATGAATTTGAATACTTTAAATCATACTGCAACACCATACCAACTCCACTTGGTGGAACCCACGAAAGCGGTTTACGCGGAGC
>CACKCT010000048.1:0-7541 GCA_902598645.1 Rhodospirillaceae bacterium
ATTCTTTAATAATGGCTGATCTAGAGCGAGCTTTACAACTCTTAAAACAAGTAGATGAGAGTAATTTAGACCTATTACCGGACCCCGAGGTCTCTCATGATATCAGGGAATTAACTGACGTTACAGAATACCCCACAAATTCCCACTTAGAAAACTTGGAGGCACGAATTGTTGCAGTTGCTAAGGCTGGAGACAGATTAGAGTCACGTGATGCATCAAGCTATGTCTCAGCTTTAATTGTAGCTTGTGCTAAACTTGCCCCTCCAGATGACTGAAAAGGCCTGTCTTAAACCAGCAAAAAAACCAATATATAATCGTGTGTCGTGAGTTTAATATCTTAAAAATTGATATATTTTCACTTTAGACGGATACAATAAAAAAAACATTACAAGGAACAAGATTTTTTTTAATAATAACTGGTTGATATTATAGAGTTATAATTAAGCAGAGAGCAGAAATTTTAACAATAAACAAATGTTATTATCTAATTACAAGACCTTGTTTTATTTACTGTGAATTTGTTTATAAATAGTAGCTATTTTATGAAAATTTTGCCAAACTAGTTCTCTGAAGTTAAGTCTACAATCCTTAGAGAAACATAATTCAATTAAAGGCCATCAGAAAACTTATTCTTTCTATGTAAGAAAAAATATACACTTAAAATTCAAAATCCAAACTAAGTGAGTATTATGTCAAAAAAAATATCAGTATCATTTGAGATATACGATGAAGCACATGAAATGCTTAAAGAAATTGTCGAAAAATATAATCTTCCAGATACATCAAAGGCTATAAGGTGTTTACTTGATTACGCTGCTCAAGATGGAGATTTAGATGAAATTTTTAAGGTTATTCGCTGCAGACATTGTTAAAAATGAAATAAAAATTGGTTATCAAATTATAACTTAAGTTTAACCAAGAGGTAATGAGCCACAACAAGTTGAATAATTTTATAAAGAGAGTAGCTTTTATGAATACGAGTATATCCAAATCATTCATTCTTAGCTTATCAGGGAGGCGACCTCCACCTCCACCAGTCAAGAAATTAATTTTAATACTTTAACTTCCCTGTCCAGCATTTTTGGGCGATTGATCTGAAAAAATCTAATTAGGCAACAGCTTTTAATAATTTCAGTTTATTTACATTAGCTGAATGTTTTCATACTTTAGACACCAATATTTTTTTCATTTAACCTAAAGTATTCACCGTTCCAAACATAAAATGCTACGCAACCTAATGAGTTTTGCTAATAGCGAAACTCATAAGTCAGCAACCTTATCACTTTTTGTCAGAACTGATATTAGGAAGAGTCTCCTCAATCATTATGGAAGCCCACAGACCTGACAATAACATTGCACCAGCAGTCAACATAAAACCAGCCTCAATATTTCCTACTATTTCAGCAGTAAAACCAATAGCCAAGGCGCCAACACCATAGCCCGTATCTCTCCAAAAACGGTATGTTCCAAGACTAGAACCTCGCCAATTGGGGTGAGAGATATCACCAACTGCAGCTATAAGCGTTGGATACAACATAGCCATCCCAATCCCCATCAGAGCAGCAGTAACTGACCACAGAAAAATCCCTTTTACAAGTAACGTCGCTATGACCCCTAAACTACATAACCACATTCCAGAGACTATCAACCACTTTCGGCCGATGACGTCTGAAAGTGGACCAGTCCAAAGCTGGTTTGCACCCCATACCATACCGTAAATCCCAACAATCCAACCAATCTCGATGACCGTCAACCCTTGTTTAACAAAATAAATAGGAAAAAATGCCCAAACGAGGCAGTCGGCAAACTTCTCCACAAGACCAGCTTGAGAAAGTGCTGAAAAAGTACGGTGTTTGAACGATACAAACTTGAATACTTCTGTGGCTGATGGTTGTTCACTTAAGTTTGCAAAGCGTGGTGTCGGCCCCTCATATGTACCATCCTTGTGCGCAGCAGCTTCAGCTTGAGCCCATGGTAGCGTCTCTTTAATGAAGAGGAATGCAACTAATAGTGCCAACAAAATGACAATTAAACTAAAAGAGAAAAGGCTCCATCGGGGATCATAATCGTTTGCAAGGTAACCAATAACGACTCCAGCAATCGCAACACCACCATACCCAAAAAACTCATTAATTCCTGTTGCTAAACCTCTTTGTTCCGCCCGCGTAATATCCACTTTACTAGTGACCGTCATTGACCAAGTAAATCCTTGGTTTAATCCAAGTAATATATTTGCAGCTACAATCCAATTCCAGGATGGTGCAAACAGGAAAATAAAAGGGATTGGCAGTGCCAAAAGCCAACCCCAAAGTAAAACATTTCGCCGACCTACATACTCTGAAAGTCGACCAGCAACAAAATTCATCAGTCCCTTAACAAAACCAAAGCTTATGATAAACGCCATAAAAAATGTAAAAGCTCCAGCAGGAACCCCAAATTCTATTTCAGCTAAAATAGGAACTACGTTGCGTTGCAAACCAATGGTAAGACCAACAAAAAAGACCTGCAATAATTGCTGACAAAATTGACCTATATTTGTTTTGATACCCAGCGCATATCTTGAATTTTGGCTTTTATTTTTCATGTGATCCATTCTTTGACTTATCATGTACCTATTGTAGCACGATAACAATCTAATAATCTATTGATTGTTACATTGTCATTGTGCCAAATTGATATAATTTTAAGGGAATTCAATTCGAATCTATTCTTAGTCTGCCTGAATAGTATGTGATCTACACAATGTAGTACCGCCATATAATGTACTTGACTGTAATTATTTTTGTTGGAATACTATTTTTATTGCGTCTTATTAGTGTGGCTTGTCAGTTATATATAATGCCACTAAAAACAAGTTGAGTGGGCTCTCTTAAGCATTTATTTCGCACCAGCCCTCAGACTGTCTGAGAAATTATTTTACAAATCCAATTATCAACTTCAGACAGTTAATATTAAATTTTAAAAAATCAGTAGAATTGGCATGAAATCATACCCATGTATGGTACATGTTTATTTTTAGTTTTATATTAGCATAGACTAATCTATGCTGATCCTTTTATTTATAGAGGCGTTTTAAGAAGTGAATACTCAACATACAGAAAAAGCAAATATTGGTTGGTCCATTGAAATAACACCTAAACAAGGATTAAAAATCGAGAATTTTGCAAAACATTTACCGATTAACACAACGGTGAATGTTACTTGTTTGCCCGGAACTAGCCCAAACGATACCATACAAACTGCAGAGAAACTCAAAAATAGTGGAATGAATCCAGTTCCTCACATAGCTGCTCGATCACTTGCTGATCAAGAAGAATTAGATTATCTACTACAGAAACTTGTTAAGAAAGCGTCTGTGAGCGAAGTTCTAGTAATAGGGGGAGGAGGCAAAAAGCAATTAGGCCAATTCTCTGACAGTTTATCTTTACTAAAGAGTGGACTTTTGCAAAAACATGGCATTACTAAAATAGGTGTTGCTGGACACCCAGAAGGTAGTGCTGACATAAGTGAAGAACAATTAAAGACCGCCCTTCTTGAAAAGAACGAACTTGCTAAAGTTGAAGGTCTCAACATGTATGTTGAGACACAATTTTGCTTCGATCATGAAGTTATTTTAAAATGGGAATCGCTAATCCGTGATGAAGGGAATAAGTTACCAATACATGTTGGTATTCCTGGACCTGCAACAATAAAGGAACTGTTCAGATTTGCTCGACTATCTGGCATTGGTAACTCCATGAGTTTTCTAACTAAGCAAGCACGAAATGTTACTAAACTTCTCACTATACAGTCACCGGATGATTTACTTTTGGGGCTGACCAAAGGAATAGAAAATGACAGGGGTTGTTTAATAGATAACTTTCATTTCTATCCTTTCGGGGGCTTTGTTGAAACTGCAACTTATGTACAGTCATTTTTTAGTAAATACAATTCAAGCAATTTTTACGAGCAAGATAAGAATAATAAATTGGTAAGTTGATTAATGAACTAATTAACTCATTTATCGCCTCAAATGAGTAGTTAATCTAACGTAATAAGCAATGCAGTAATGGCCTTTAGTTGATTAAACAATTAAGGATTAATTTCAGTTTTTGAACAGAAAATGTTAAAACTTTAAGCAACCTGTTGTTTTTTACAAAAATAAAAGATTTTATTTCTTTTTATCTTTAATCCAACCATAGAAGAAAATATCCCCATAGTTTTTCATAATTATTATAAAAAGAACAAGAAAAACTCCTGCACCTAGTCAACCTGTCCACTCAGGGGATAGACCAAACCAACTAACTTCGTTTTCTCTAATATTTGTGGAACACCATAATCCACCAAAAAAGATTAACAAAGTAACTGCCGTACCAATAACTCTTGCCATAGTTACCCTGTGTCTCATTTGAATTCAGTCCTAGAATTGATTAATAAAAGTCATTTTGTATATTATTTAAATTTGTGAAAGTCTCACTGAACAAAAGATGTAAACGAACCCTATTTTTAACACAATTTGTTTTTTAGATGGGTGGATGGTTGTTTTCCTATTTCTGAGCGCTACTATTAATAACTTCAAAAATAGTTGACCCAAAAGTCAAAGAAAACGATTACACCCCTTGATAAATTTATTCTACCAACACATTTATGTCATTGATGATGCCTAAAATGGATCATTACATTTTACAACTTAAATTTAGCCTAATTGGTAAATTTTAAATTCATATCGCTTGATGGAGGATATATAATGAGCACTTTCGATTTTGCACCAATGTTGAGATATTCTGTTGGCTTTGACCGTATGCAACGTCAACTTAACTTAGCATCAACAAGAACAGAAGCAACATACCCGCCTTACAACATCGAAACTGATGGAGACGACTCATATAGAGTGACTGTTGCTGTCGCAGGTTTTGACAAAAAAGAGATAAGTATTACGCTCGAAGATGATAAATTAAAGATAATTGGTGAAAAAGATGCTTCACCAGAGACCGTAACATATTTACACCGTGGTATTGCTAGTCGATCATTCAACTTAAATTTCAATTTGGCAGATCATATAAAAGTAATTGACGCTAGCCTAATAAATGGTGTGTTAACAGTAGATCTTGAAAGAGTGGTCCCTGAAGCATTAAAGCCACGTCAAATTTCTATCAATACACACAAAGTCAAACCTCTAACTAACAAGTCAAATAAAACAATCAACGCTCAAGGTAAAGCTGCCTAACATACTTGAACATAAATAAAAGGAGTGCATCTTTGATGCGCTCCTTTTACTTCTTAAAGATTTGTTTGTAGAATTGTCAAATTTTTCGAGAATTTTTCCCCACAGTCCCTAATTCTTAATAAATTGCAATTTAGTTTTTTCTACGATCAAACTTATTTACAACTTTTCTGATTTCCAATTATTTGAATTATCTTGAATTCTTAAAATTACGTGGCCCTGGATACATATCCTTTTTGCATCCACCTGCTTTGACATAAGCCTCACAAAAAAAATCTGTAATGGTCCAGCTTTCAAAAAAAATTCACTATTCCAAATGGTGTGTAAAATTAAAGATGTGATATTTAATCGCCAGAACTCGCAGTAGTCGAGCTTCAACAAACTCGGGTATTACGATGAGGTGATTGTCTCGTTCAACTTAAAAAACGTCAATAAGGTGAACTCTCACTTTTAATTTTGCTAAAGCGAACCATTAGAATGAACAATTCTATTTTTCTCAAATAAAGAATAATTTTTCTGCAATAACAACAATAAAGCAACGCTAAATTGTTAGCCTTAATAAATTAAAAACTATCAATTTCTCATGAGCTAAGAAATTTAGATTCAGTCGTACTTGTAATAAATCATATTGAAAATGCAACTTTGTGATCACATTTTTTTGGAGTTGAGAAAATATTCCTCAATCTCTGGCACACATTTACCGCATTGTTTTTCAACTTTATAAAAAGCAAAAACTTCTCCTGGTTTGGTGACCCCGCTTGAACAAGCTTTTATAACGTCGGTAACTGTCAATCCATTGCAATTACATAAATACATCAGTTCTCATCATCTCTACTTTTTGTAAATAGTGTAATTAATAATCATTATCAAGCTCAAACGATTTCAACTAATTTTTTTATTGAAAAAAATCTTGTTTGCAAGTGATAATTACTATCAACTCATTGATTTATAACGATTATTTTTTTGAATTTACTTGACTAAATCTATTAAAAAAGTTCTTCTTAATTAATATTTACTATAAATGAGGATAAGATGGTCGGTGATAAACAAGTTATTTTGAAACTTAATGCAATTCTCAAAAATGAATTAACAGCTATTAATCAATATTTTTTGCATGCACGGATGTTAAAGAATTGGGGTTTACTAAGATTAGCTGACAAAGTTTATAATGAATCTATCGGCGAAATGAAACACGCAGATTTATTAATTGAACGTATCCTGATGCTTGATGCACTGCCCAATCTCCAAGATCTTGGCAAATTAAGAATAGGCGAAGACGTACCGGAAATTTTATCGTCTGATTTAAAGTCAGAGGTAACAAATCAAACTGATCTCAAAGATGCAATTGGCATATGCGAAGAAAATAAAGACTTTGTTTCAAGAGAAATTTTTCAAAGTATAATAGAGGATACTGAGGAACATATAGATTGGATTGAAACACAACAATCACTAATAGATAAAACTGGTCTACAAAACTATTTACAAGAACAAATGTTTGAAAACCAGGTCTCCTAACAAAATGCTGCGAAATTACTTCTCAAGTTTGAAATTGGTGTGGTAATTCGTTAACCATTTATCACTACTTTCGCCTAGAAGCTTAAGTTATTTAAAAAATCTACATGAAGTGATTATGTTTCTTTGAAAAATATTTGTGTTTGCTTCTCCGCGCTAAATGCAAAATAATCGAACTGATGCCGAAAAAGAGTAAAATAAAAAACTCTGATTTTTCAACTTTAGCCTGATAGAAAATAACCATTCCAACTAGAGTAAGTACCTTCAAGTATATTTCTAAAAATTGTATAGGAAAATACTCCTTGCTCCCTCTAAACAAATGCAGAGCGGTAAAGTATGCCATTGTTATGAAAACAGCTATCCTAATAGTTTGCAAACGATGGTAAGGAATTGTACCTTCATCAGAAATCGTAAATGGAAAATAGACAGTCATACCAAAAAATGTGAGGATAGAAACACCAACTGCCCACATAGCTATGAATGCAACTACGAGATTCATTAAGGTATGCAACATTCGATACATTGGTGTCTCCATAAAAAAAAAGCTTTTTTGGATGGATATAATGTATTTTGGTTAATTATAACCTCAAATGTATAAAAAATCCACCTTACTGATCTATCTATTTGTAAGTGACGATGTTAAGAGTAAGAACCAAACTATACTTAAAGAAATTTTGTAACTTTTCTTACTATTTTATCAACCTATCATCGCAAAAGATTTTTGGTCCTGTTAATTGGAATGATAGGCTAAAAAATAACCATATATTATTTAAAAAAATAGAGTTCTCTTTTACTTACTGTCAATTGATTGATAATTTTATTCAAA
>CACKCT010000049.1:0-6983 GCA_902598645.1 Rhodospirillaceae bacterium
TTACTGTCCAACCACCATCTTTTCCGGGAATAACAACACCAGCCAAGTCGGTCCTTTTAAAACTCACCTGATCAATATTGACCCTATCAAGACCACTCCCCTGTTTCCCATAAGTAGCAGAACCATTCATTATCAAGTCTTCTGTATTTAAGGAGAACTCTGGGACATTAATTACACGATTATGCTCAATTTCAAAATTACCGTATGCACTACCGGCCGAACCAACTTTTTTAGACCACCCAATTGCCGGAAAAGCTAACAAAGTATCTTGCAGATCAATCTGTACTCGAGCCATGTCTTTTTCAGAGTCGTGTGTAGTTAATTGGAATTCAAAAGCCACACCACCCTCAATGAAATTACTGGGTAGGGGCATAACTCCTAAATCTCTGATTTTTTGTATATTATCTACATGTGAGGTAACCTTGTACTGTGCACGAAATGGTGCATCAATGCTAAAATTGCGTTGCAGTTGAAGTCCGGCTAGTATACTTCCAAATCTCACATCTCCATTGACAATAAGCATTTGCTTGGAGGCTTCCAAAACTAACTGGCCGTCATTAATTCCTTGGCTTAATATAATATTATCAGCAGAGAGGTCTTGCACACGGGCAGAAATTTCAAAGTCAATTTTTTCCCTGTTTAAATTTTCTTCAACTAAAAAATTCAATTTAATGTGTGCTTCCGCTGAACCATTTATCTTTTCTTTAGAAGCCCCAAAAACTGACATAAATTCCTGCGGGGGCTGGTCAATCAAAGAAAGGGCCTTATTTATGGGCCCTTCAACAAACAAATCGATATCTGCGTAGGTGTCAGCTTCATTCAAGTCTCTGAAAGAAATTACACTTTTTTGCGTTGTCACCCCACCTAATTGAGCTTGGGTAACAAAGATATCAAATTTATTTTTATTGAAACGTGCCGTTGCCATAATATCAGAAACGCTTGGAATAGACGAAACGAGCTTTACCTCTGCACCTCGGATATTCATATCCCCATTTAAGGAAAGTAGTTCAAATCCAGTACCCTCTGAATAACTTGCTTGTATTGCAGTTCGGACTTCTGGAATACCTCCTTGAGAAATATTTTCTATAATCCACTTTCGTGCCTTCGCAGCTATTTTTTTTGGCCAATGAGATGAAAAATTTTTAATATGAATATCTCTAGCGACGCCATTAGCACCAATATAGATGGCGCCCTCATTCTCAACTAGATTCAATGCGATGGAAAGTTTGGGGCCGTACAAATCTAGGTCGAGCATATCAAACTGAAGTTTAGGACCATCGCCAAAATACCGCCCACTAGCATTTATGGTTTTTATAGGTATTTCGTGATCAAAGGGATGCGGCAGGTAAACTTTACCATCAGCCCCAAAATCAAGTGTTAGATTGCTGATTTCAATTTTCTTAAGACCACCTTCATAGCGCCCTCTGAAGTCTATTCCATCAACTGCCAACCGCTCAGCAAATTGAGGCAACCCTAGCTTTTTAGCAGTCATAACTGGTAAAGAAACCACACCTTTTGATCCTGCCACATCAAACCCAAAACTCTCAATTACACCGTTAAGAAGCATAGAGAATGTTAAAGTGCCCCGGAGAGGAACATCAATTCCTGAAATTGCGAAAAGTTCGGGCGACAACTTTGCAAAAGCTGAAGGTTTAACTTCGTAAAAATATATTCCAACATCAAAACGTTGTTCTTCGGCAAGATACTCACCTTGCAGGGTCACATTAGACTTTGTGTCACCTGCCAAAACATCCATTGAAATCTCACTTGCTATGCCTCTGGCACCACGTACAAGCTGAATTTGTGCATTAGGGGCACTCCATGAAATTCTCAAGCTTTGATCAACCACTTGTAAATCAGCATCAATGATGCTGACCCTAGACAAGAAACTCATTGGATGTGAAACACTCGGCTTTTGAAGCAAGATGGCAAACATTTGTTGTAAGAATTCATCTGAATTTGCATTTTCAGTATTAAACCCTACCTCAAGTGAGCCATCCCGATGGCGTAAGACTTTTAAACTAGGACGAAACATTTCAATACTTTTTGGAGCAATCATTCCCTTAAATAATGCCTTAGCGCTTAAAGAAAGTGATAGTTCAGGAACACTTGCAATTAGAGAATCACCCTCACCCAAAACGCGTACATTTAAAACTCTAATATCTAGGGTGCGCTCCCAACCAGCCCAAGTAAGGATGGTATCATCTAAACGAATCCGCGAGGATTTGTTAAAAGCTGACAATGTACCTTCAATATAAGGGGATAAAAAGGCCAGAGAAATTGGACCACTTGAAAGTTTCCAAGCAGAGAGGGCCATCACAATAGCCAAGCCGGTGCCTAATCCACCTAAAAGGTGAATTACACCACGAACACTTTGTTTGATAACATTTTTTTTCATACTCTTAACAACGCTTTAGGGTCACAATAAATATATATATGTAATCTATGAATCCTTCTACATTGCAACAACTACTAACAATTTGTGACAAATAAAGAGTTAATAACCATGCTAAATTTCAGCACAGCAGTCGAGAATGGTTCAACTCCTACTAATCTTAAGCGCAAACTTGCTACCTTGGGAATGGAACGTTGGTTTGAGTCTGTTGAAGCATGCGATGATAAAAATCTCCTGAGGTGCGCAAACAAAATCATCAAGTGTCCGTCCTTAAAAAATTTATTAGAGATTACCTTCTCCTACAGCCCTTATTTAACTCAAAGTATTGTTTCAGATCCGGCTCTCATTTGTGATCTATTTAAAAGTGGCCCAGAGCGGTTGTTAAAAAAAATATTGGCTACCATTCATAATGCCCGAAAGGAAATCCCCGGCACCCCAGAAGGTACATACAAAATGGGTGCACTTTTGCGACAAACAAAGCGACAGGCTTCCCTGGCAATTGCACTATCAGATATTTCTGGGGTTTGGAATTTGGAAAAAATTACAAATGCCCTTTCTGAACTTGCAGAGGCCTCAATATCAACCGCAACTGCACATATACTCTCTCTTGCGGAGCATCAAGGAAAGATAACCATCAAAGATAAAAATAACCCTGAATACGACTCTGGGTTTGTAGTACTAGGTTTGGGAAAACTAGGCTCTTGTGAATTAAACTATTCCAGTGATGTTGACCTAATTATTCTCTATGACTCTGAATGCTTCACAATGCATGATCGTGAAAAGCTACAAGATCACTTTACTCGCCTTGCCAAATCGCTAGTCAAACTACTCGATGAGCGAACAGTTGAAGGTTATGTCTTTCGTACAGACCTTCGATTACGTCCGGATCCATCAGCAACCCCAATTGCTCTCTCAATTCTTGCAGCCGAAAGTTACTACGAAAGCATTGGTCAGAACTGGGAACGTGCGGCCTTAATTAAGGCACGGCCCGTTGGTGGTGATAAAGACGCTGGCGGTGTCTTTTTGAAACGGTTAACTCCTTTCATATGGCGCAAAAATCTTGATTTTTCTGCAATTGAGGACATTCACTCCATCAAGAGACAAATCAATGCTCAAAGCGTCAGCAAAAAAATAGTTATCAACGGACATAATATTAAATTGGGCCGTGGTGGTATCCGGGAAATTGAATTTTTCACTCAAACCCAGCAGCTAATTTGGGGCGGTAGAATTTTTGGGCTTAGATTGGCGCCCACAATACCCAGCCTAACTGCTCTAGCTGATTATGGACAGATAACGAAAACCACCTGCAACGAGATGATTTCTGCATATCGTTACCTTCGCCGGGTTGAACATCGTCTTCAAATGATCAATGACGAGCAAACCCATTCCTTACCTGAGGAGCCAGAGGCCATTGCAGAACTTGCTGCTTTTCTTGGTTATGTCAACTCCAGTAGCTTCATAGAAGAACTCACCTATCAACTAAAGACTGTTGAAAGTAACTACGGTGCCCTTTTTGAGAATTCACCATCGCTTGGCTCTGATGATCAAATTTCAAGTAACTTTGTATTTACTGGAAGTGATAGTGATCCTGAGACCATAAAATCTATTGAGCGCATGGGTTTCAAAAAACCAAATATAGTAGAAAAAACGGTCAGAGGATGGCATCACGGACGATACCGATGTATGCGAAATGCACGTTCTCGCCAATTGCTAACAAAACTATTTCCAGTATTGATTAAGTCCATTGCTGACACTACTGAACCAGATGCTACTTTTTTAAGATTTGATGAATTCTTGAGAGGCCTTCCCTCAGGAGTGCAGCTATTTTCCATGTTTTATTCTAACCCCAGCCTACTAGACCTTGTAGCTGAGATCATGGGTGGCGCACCACGGCTAGCGGAATATTTGAGCCGTCGCTCACACATACTTGATTTTGTACTTACACCCGATTTTTTTAGGAATCTACCTTCAAAACAGGAACTAAATCTGGAACTTTTAAACTTAATGGCACGTGTAGAAAATATAGAGGACGTCCTCGTTACAATTCGCCGCTGGGCTAATGATAAACGCTTCCAGGTCGGCGTCTTGAGATTGTTGTTAAAAATAGATCAAAATAAAAGTGCAAAAACTTTATCCAATATAGCTGATAGTGCCATCAATGCTCTTTTTACGAAGATAGAAGAAGAAATAGTAACACAGCATGGGCGCATCTCCGGCTCCAGTATAGCAATACTTGCTATGGGTAAGTTAGGTAGCCAGACGATGACACCTGAGTCTGATTTAGACCTTGTTTTTGTGTATGACTTACCCAAAAACTCAAAAGGGTCTGACGGCACCAAACCATTGTCACCAGGACATTATTTTTCTCGACTAATTCAACGTTTCATCACGGCCATGACCTCGCAAACAAGTGAAGGTAGTCTTTACGAGGTTGATATGCGTCTTCGACCTTCAGGCACATCTGGTCCTATCGCATCAAGTTTAGAGTCTTTTAAACATTATAATTTTCAAGAGTCCTGGACTTGGGAACAAATGGCTCTAACCCGTTCTCGAATAATTAAAGCACCAAACTGTCTAGCCAGGAAAATCACTTGCATTATTGACTCAACACTCAGGCGCCAGCGTGACCCTGTTTATCTCTTGGCAGATGTAAATGATATGCGAGAACGCATACTAAAAACTCACAAAACAAAATTTATCTGGGATATTAAACACGTTCGTGGGGGCCTTATTGACCTTGAATTTATTACACAATATTTACAGTTATACCACGCCTACAAGCACCCTGACGTAATAGTAAATGACACAAAGTCCGCTCTTGAATCACTCAAGAGAAAAAAGTTAATTGACCCTATTGCAGCTGATGACCTTTTAGAAGCCTTGGAGCTTTGGAATGGCCTGCAAAGTATGCTCCGACTCACAATCCCTCGAGAGGCACGACAACTTGGCAAATACGGAATTCCTATGAGCCTTCGTGAAAAACTAGCATATGTTGGCGGAACATCTGATTATAATGCCTTACTTATTAAAATGGACTTGTGCACCAATAAAGTTTCCAAGCATTTTAATGCTATTATAAGCGGTCCAGCCGCAAACCATGAGAAGAAGTAAAACCTGCGTAATAAAAAATTTTTTTCTATGTAATGAATAAAACCACGTTATGTGGTTCGTAAGTGCCAAAAAATCAAATTCTCTTTACACGGGCAGCAAGAGCTGCGGCCATAAAATCATCTAGATCTCCATCAAGGACTCCTTGAACATTTGATGTTTCAAGTTCGGTACGCAAGTCTTTAACCATTTGATAAGGTTGTAAAACATATGAGCGTATCTGATGCCCCCAGCCTATTTCTGTTTTTGACTCGTGCTCCGCCTGAGCCTCATCCTCCCGCTTTTGAAGTTCCGCTTCATAAAGACGTGCCTTCAGCATACTCATTGCTGCTGCCCTGTTTTTATGTTGTGAGCGATCATTTTGACACTGCACGACAATGTTTGTAGGCAGATGAGTAATGCGTATGGCGCTATCCGTCTTGTTAACGTGTTGCCCACCCGCACCCGAAGCTCTGTAAGTATCTACCCGCAAATCTTTATCTTCTATCTCAATATCTATAGTGTCATCAATCACAGGGTAGATCCAAACTGATGAAAAGCTTGTGTGACGCCGCGCACTTGAATCGTATGGAGATATTCTAACCAATCGGTGAACACCACACTCTGTCTTGAGCCAACCATATGCATTGTGGCCAGATATTCGAACAGTTGATGATTTAAGCCCTGCTTCTTCACCAGCGCTTTGTTCTAACCATTCAACTTTATACCCTTTGGATTCAGACCAACGAGTATACATGCGAAGTAGCATTTCAGCCCAGTCCTGGGCTTCGGTACCTCCAGCACCAGCATGAACTTCCAAATAAGCATCATTTGTATCAGCCTCACCCGACAAAAGGGTTTGTTTTTCTGCTTTCAATGCGATTTGATGAACAGCCTGCAGAGCAGCTTCCGCCTCAAAAATAATTTCATCGTCATCCTCAAGTATGCCCAATTCTAACAATTCCATGTTATCAGTAAGGTCAACTGTCAGTTGATCAATTACTTTCAAACCGTTCTCCAGGCCAATACGTTCCCGCATCAAGGTCTGGGCCCGTGTAGAGTCACTCCAAAAATTTGGGCTCTCTGTTTCAGCATTAAGTTCTTGAAGGCGTTGCAATGCATTCTCGTAGTCAAAGATGCCTCCTTAACAGTTCAAGTGACTGTTTAATTTCCTGAATAAGAATTACTATTTCAGAGCGCATATTAATAATCTCTCTCAACTTGCTTAGAGCATAGGGTTACATTTGTTACGCTTTTAATACAAGACACCTGTGCCCGCAGCCGGCGAAGGACTGACTACAGCCTCACCTCGTAAAATTTGAGACTCACCTTTTGGGACGGTTCCCGGCTTAAAAGCCTCAAGTATTATTTTTTTATCTCCATTACGTGCCAATTGACCTGTGGTAGCATTGACCCTAACCAAGCGAATTCCTGGTGGGATTCGAAAAGTTGTTGCAGGCCTTTCAGCTAAAGCTTCTTTCATGAAAGTCTTGAAAATAGG
>CACKCT010000050.1:0-6968 GCA_902598645.1 Rhodospirillaceae bacterium
TTCTGCTCTTCAGATGAATGACAAGTCAGGCCGTCCGATACTTATAGATAGTTTAGGTATGTGGATTTCTAATCTCCTTGCTTATGAAAGAGATGTAGAAAAGAAAATAATAGATTTAGTTGAGGCGACGAAAACGGTTAAATCACCTCTTGTTTTCGTTTCTGACGAAGTCGGACAGGGTATCATTCCTGACAATGCACTATCTCGACATTTTATTGATAAGCTTGGTAAATTAAACCAACTGCTTGCAGATCACGCCGATGTTGTTATTTTTGTAACGGCTGGTTTACCTATGTACTTAAAAAGATAAAAGAAAGATATTATGAAAATTCCCGCAACCGTCATTACTGGTTTTCTGGGTGCCGGTAAAACAACTCTAATTCGTCATTTGCTGGAAAATACAAAAGGCAAGCGCATAGCTCTGATCATCAATGAATTTGGTGACATGGGAGTAGACCGAGAACTTTTGGCTGGTTGTGATATTGAAGGTTGTGAATACGAAAATATTGTAGAGCTTGCCAATGGCTGTATTTGCTGCACAGTTGCGGATGATTTTCTTCCTACTATGGAAACGTTGCTGGATCGTGACGATCCACCTCATCACATAATTATTGAAACCTCGGGTCTAGCATTGCCAAAACCCCTTGTTAAGGCGTTCAATTGGCCAGAAATACGTTCAAGGCTAACAGTAGATGGGGTTGTCGCAGTAATAGATTCACCTGCTGTTGCCGAGGGCCGCTTTGCTGATGATGAAATGGCTATTCAAGAAAAGCGGGAGGAGGATCCATCTTTAGATCATGAAAATCCCATAGAGGAAGTTTTTGAAGATCAGTTGTTATGCGCTGATTTGGTTATTCTTAATAAGGCTGACATTATTGGAAAAGAGGGAGTACGAAAGATTTCAAAAGATCTTTCAGGTCACTTGCGACCAGGTGTCAAGGCAATAGGGGCCATTGAAGGTGCAATTGATACTAGTATTATACTTGGGCTTAATGCAGCCGCTGAAGAGGATATTGAACAGCGACGTTCGCATCATGATGGTGAAGATGGGCATGACCACGACGATTTTGAAAGTTTTACCGTTGAGCTTGGTGATATATCAGACCCAGAAAAATTTGAGGCATTATTGTTAGAATTGATAGAAAAGCACGATATTTTGAGGCTCAAGGGTTTTTTACATGTGCCCGATAAAAATATGCGTCACGTAGTGCAGGGTGTTGGCCCACGCATCCAGCGTTATTTTGATCGCATCTGGGAACCAGGTGAAGCACGTAGAAGCCGACTCGTCGTTATTGGTCAAATTGGACTAGACCGAAGCGCAATTGAAGACGCTCTACTGGCTTAAAATGCACCTGTTAGCTGCCACACCGGGAGGAATATCTGATGGATCAGAGGCTATTGACCTTGGCCAAAGTCCAGCTGACATTGTTATTTTAAGCGCCGCTGATAGCGAGCTAGCCAGCTTTAGTGGGGCTTATGCGAAGATGGGTAATGATGCCCCAAGTCTTCGTTTAGCAAATTTTTTGAACCTCGGGCATAATATGTCAGTTGATTTGTATGTAGAAAGCGTCATTGTTGGTGCCAAGCTGGTTATTGTACGCCTACTTGGTGGGCAGAGTTACTGGTCTTATGGGGTTGAGCAAATCTCTGCTGAATGTTCTCGAAGAGGAATACCTCTTGCTTTGTTACCTGGTGATGATCAACCTGATGCGGAGTTGGTAACCTTATCAACTTTGGGTTCACAAGCTTGCCACAAGCTCTGGCAATATTGTGTTCACGGTGGTCCATTTAACGCACAGCATTTTTTAAATTTTGCCGCATCAATTATAGATAAAAGATTTAAATGGTTGGAGCCTCAGCCATTACTGAGGGCAGGGGTGTATAAAGTAGGTGAAGGAAATGTTGAATTGGGTGTTCTTCGTCAGGACTGGTTGGTTGGTCAACCAACTGTTGTTTTTGTATTTTACCGTGCGCTAGTTCAAGGGGATAACACAAAAGCGGTCGAGGCGCTAATTTCAGGTTTGCAAGATGTTGGATTTAATGTGCTCCCAATTTTTGTTGCAAGTTTGAAGGACTCGGTGGCATCAGCGATCCTTGAAGAGTTGTTATTGGAAGAAGTGCCTGATGTGATTATAAATAGCACAGGTTTTGCTGTTTCATCACCTGGTGTCTCCCGTATTCCAACGCCATTTAATCATTCAGGTGCTACTGTTCTACAGGTAGTTTTTTCAAGTTCTAGCATGGAATCCTGGCTTAACGGCCTTTATGGGTTAAGTGCACGAGACATTGCAATGAATGTGGCCTTGCCGGAGGTAGATGGCCATGTACTTAGTCGTGCCGTTTCATTTAAAGGCTCGAGTAGGCGTGACGAAAGAACTCAAACTGATATTATCACATATGAGCCAGTGCAAGACCGGATTGATTTTGTCTGCCAATTAGCGGCTAATTGGGCAAGATTGGCACGACTCAATGTGGCAAGTCGTTCTATCGCTATTATCTTAGCAAATTACCCTAACCGTGATGGTCGTATTGGTAATGGAGTTGGACTGGATACACCACAGGGAGTTATCACAACTTTAATTGCAATGAAAGAAGCCGGTTATGATACGGGAGAGCTTCCTGTAGATGGCGACAAATTGATTGCACAATTAGAGGCAGGTCCAACAAATCAGGGGGTTAAGGGTAAGTTTTATGAGAGATTCACTATGGCTAATTATCAGCTATTTTTTGAAAATTTATCTGAGGAGGTGCAGAAAGCTGTGCGTGATCGGTGGGGCTCACCAGAAATAGACCCAATGTTTGTCTCTGATAAGGCTGGTTGTGGCCATTTTGCTATCTCTGCATTTAAGCTTGGTAAAGTGGCTATTTGTCTGCAACCTGCACGAGGTTACAATATAGATCCAAAGTCTTCGTATCACGACCCAGATTTAGTGCCACCCCATGGATATCTCGCATTTTACGGTTGGCTCAGATATGAGTTTGGTGCTGATGCAGTAATTCACTTTGGCAAGCATGGAAATCTGGAATGGTTACCCGGAAAATCTTTGGGCCTGTCTAATCAATGTTTTCCAGAGGTAACTCTCGGTCCTACTCCTCATCTGTATCCCTTTATTGTAAATGATCCCGGTGAAGGGACTCAAGCAAAGCGGCGGGCATCTGCAGTAATTGTTGATCATATGACACCGCCCCTGACCCGTGCTGAGAGCTATGGCCCACTTGCTGATTTAGAGCTTTTGGTTGATGAATTTTACGAGGCATCAGGTGTTGATCCTCGGCGTTTGCGTGTTTTGCGCAAGGAGATACTTACTCTTTGCACCGTCTTGGGTCTTGATGTGGATTGTGGTATGAACAAAGTCGCGGATGAAGACGCAGCAATGGTAAAACTTGATAATTATCTGTGTGAACTGAAGGAAATGCAGATTCGTAATGGGCTTCACATCTTTGGGGTTGCCCCAAAGGGCCGTCTTCTTAACGATCTTCTGGTGGCTTTAGTTCGAGTGCCAAGGGGCTCTGGTAATGCGGGTGAGGCGTCCTTACTTAGAGCTCTATCCAATGATCTAGATCTTCGGTTCGACCCGCTTGATTGTGAAATGGCAGCAGCATGGCAAGGCCCAAAACCGAAAATCCTTACTGGGAAGGGTGCATGGCGATGCTATGGGGATACTGTTGAGCGATTGGAGGATCTTGCTTCTAGATTGGTTTCAGGTGAAGAAAAATATGAGGCTAGCTGGTTGCAAACCAAAATGGTTCTTGAAAATATTGAAACAAACATTAGGCCCTCTGTAGAGTCGTGCGGCTCAGCAGAGGTAGCTGGTTTGCTTCGTGGTCTAGATGGACGTTTTGTTGAGCCTGGTTCGAGTGGTGCACCAACACGTGGCCGTTTAGACGTGCTTCCTACTGGCCGAAATTTTTACTCCGTAGATACACGTACTGTGCCAACGCCAGCCGCGTGGACGTTGGGCTGGAAATCAGCCTCGCTTTTAATTGAAAACCATAAACAAGAACACGGAGAATGGCCAAAGACAATGGCTTTGTCAGCATGGGGTACATCCAATATGCGTACTGGGGGAGATGATATTGCCCAAGGATTAGCATTAATGGGGGTCAAGCCAACTTGGGATACGGCATCCCGTCGTATTACTGGTTTTGAAATTTTGCCGTTGTCAATACTTGATCGTCCTCGCGTTGACGTCACGTTGAGGGTCTCTGGTTTTTTTCGTGACGCTTTTCCAGGATTAATTGATTTGTTTTCTTCCGCTTCACGCGCTGTAGCTGCCCTAGATGAAGGGGAAGTTGATAATCCTCTTTCAGCTCATGTCATGGGTGAAGTAGCTGAGCTTGTTGAAGAAGGTATGAGCGAAGATCTAGCTAAAGAGCGAGCAGGGTACAGAGTGTTTGGTTCCATGCCCGGTGCGTATGGTGCCGGCCTACAAGCGTTGATAGATGAAAAGGGTTGGGATACTGAGGCAGATCTTGCTCGTGCTTATGTTGCTTGGGGTGGGTATGCTTATGGTGAAGGGGCTTCGGGTGTTGTTGCGCATAACATTTTTGAGGCGCGTCTCAAAAAAGTTGAAGTAGTGATACATAACCAAGATAACCGTGAACATGATTTGTTGGATAGTGACGACTACTACCAATTTGAAGGTGGTTTGACAGCCGCAGTCAGGGAGTTATCAGGAAATCAGCCCAAAGTGTATCACAATGATCACTCGCGACCGGAAACACCAAGAATAAGAACTCTAGAGGATGAGATAGGTCGAGTTGTCCGTGCTCGAGTGGTGAATCCTAAATGGATAGATGGGGTTATGCGCCATGGCTATAAAGGGGCTTTTGAAATGGCAGCGACGGTAGATTATTTGTTTTCTTTCGCTGCTACTGCCAAATGTGTTGGTGATCATCACTTTGATGCGGTGTTTGAGGCCTATATTTCTAACGATAAAGTTAGAGAGTTTATTGAAGCTCATAACCCAAGTGCTTTGAGAGAAATGGCTACCCGCCTTTTGGAAGCACAAGAACGGGAGCTGTGGAATCCGCGGTTGAATAACACTTATGATATTTTGACTAAATTGAGTGACCACAACAGGAGATGAAAAGTAAATGATCAATACAGACAACACACGTCACAGTGAAAAAATGGCAAAAAAGAAGGCTGCTCGTGACAAAATTCTGGCTACTAAGACGAAAGAAAAAGGTTTATTGATTGTTCACACAGGAAAAGGGAAAGGAAAATCAACCGCGGCCTGGGGTATGGCTATGCGTATGATAGGTTACAACAAGAAGGTTGGTATTGTTCAATTTGTAAAAGGTGCATGGGAAACCGGAGAGCGGAGCGTTTTTGAGAGATTTCCTGATCAAGTTACTATCAAGGCTTTGGGGGAAGGCTTTACTTGGGAAACTCAAGATCGAGAACGTGATATTGCAGCAGCAGCCAAGGCTTGGGAAGTAGCTATGGAAATGATAGCAAATCCTGAATATTCCATGATTATTCTTGATGAAATAAATATTGCTCTGCGTTATAATTATTTGTCTCTGGAAGATGTAATTAAAGGCTTGGTAGCGCGTCCACAAATGCTTCATGTAGTTGCTACAGGGCGTAATGCCCATGAGGAGTTGATTGATGCTGCTGATCTAGTTACCGAAATGACTTTGATTAAACATCCGTTTCGAAAAGGTATTAAGGCTCAGAAAGGGGTTGAATTTTAGACCACCTCCTTTTGTATGTTTTGTGTTTAGATTTAGAACATTAGGTTTCGAAGATAGGTTTAGGAAGTTGTTAATGAGAAAATCTACTCTATTCATTGCCTTGTTTTTAGTTGTAGCACTAAGTAGTTGTGCTGAAATGCGGCGTGATAAAAATTCAACTGCGGTAGATGTGGTTAATCAGGCGACTGAGACTGTACAACGCTTCAAGAGAATGCCTGATCTAAAGGCTTTTGCTGATCATATGCCAACAGCACGAGGAATTGTTGTGCTGCCCAGCGTTATTAAAGGTGGATTCATGTTTGGGGGAGAGGGTGGAAACGGCGTCTTGATGGTTAAAACTCAGGATGGTTCGTGGAGTCCACCAGCTTTCTATGTTCTTGGAGCTGCTAGTTTAGGTATTCAAATGGGTTTGCAGGATACAGAAATCATTCTTGTGCTTCGAAGTAACGGTGCAGTTAGAGCAATTCTTGATCATCAAGGTAAGTTTGGTGCGGATGCTGGGCTTACTATTGGAACGATTGGCCAAGGAGCCGAACTCTCGACTACTGCCAACATAGGGTTAGATATTTTAGCATTTGCAAACTCTAAAATTGGTTTTTTTGGAGGAGCAGCTTTTGAAGGGGCGGTATTGGCACGGCGTGTCGACTTGAATGAGGCATACTATGGCAAAGGTGCAACTCCGCGCAGTATAGTTTACCAGGGTCAGTGGCATAATCCCCATGCGGATGCGCTCAGGTCTGCACTAGCAAGCCCTTGATAAAAAAAAATGTTAGTTCTAATCGTGCCATAATGTTTCAGGGCACAGGTTCAGATGTAGGTAAATCACTTCTTGTAGCGGGATTATGCAGAGCTTTCAAGCAGCGTGGCTTAAAAGTACGTCCTTTTAAGCCGCAAAACATGTCAAACAATGCAGCTGTAACAATCGAAGGAGGTGAAATTGGACGAGCTCAAGCCCTGCAAGCAAGGGCTTGTGGACTTGAGCCTTCGATACATATGAACCCAGTATTGTTGAAGCCAGAGAGTGAGACTGGAGCTCAAGTAATTGTGCAAGGGAAACGTGAGGCAACTCTAAAAGCCAAAGATTATCATACTTTAAAACCAAAACTTTTAGAGCGAGTACTTGATAGTTTTTATCATACAAGAAATTTATGTGATTTAGTTTTGGTTGAAGGCGCTGGTAGTGCGGCTGAAGTCAATTTGCGGGATGCGGATATAGCTAACATGGGGTTTGCCCTAGCTGTAAATTTGCCCGTAGTATTAGTCGG
>CACKCT010000051.1:0-6676 GCA_902598645.1 Rhodospirillaceae bacterium
AATACTGTGAAGGCGAATTTGGCATTCGAATTGAAAATTTACTTTTCGTCACCGAGAGCCAAGATCCCGGTTTCCTCGAGTTTACTCCTTTGACACTAGTTCCCATTGATCGACGTTTGATTGAAATTGACCAGTTGAACAAACAAGAGTTGGATTGGCTCAACAGCTATCACAAAAAAGTGTTCGAAAATGCAACTAGTAAGCTTGATGAAGAAACTACAAGCTGGCTTGCTAAAATGTGTATGCCTTTAGAAGAAGTCCATTCATGAACCCCCTTTCATACAGTTGGCAATCCACGTTGGTACATTTTTAGTTCTATATGATTGAAAAACAGTCGTTTTCATCAATTTTCTTTCTATTAAAAATCAACAGATATTAGTCAGTTATGTATCCTAAATATTCTAGTTCAATACTTCTCAGAACTAGTTTTTTAAAAAAAGCGAGTAAAGTGCAAATTATTGGATACTAAGGATAGATATCTTCAGATCATCAAGTTTTAACCAGTTTCTTGTTCGCTTTATTCGAGACTTGTGTTTTTTTACAGAAGTAATTGCACCTGACAATCAATTTATCGGAAAAAAAATCTATTATTTTTTATATTGAACCTTATAAGATTTTCTCTAATTTAAGTTTGTGCTTGTAATTTCTTTCACTAATCTTAATCAAATTAAAAAAACAATTTTTCGAAGTTAAGAAATTTTTGGTTGATTGTATTTACGCTCGTTAAACTTTTAAGAAACTAATGATAATTGAATTTTTTTTTGATACAGCCTGTCCGTGGTGTTACATCGGTAAACGTCGTTTGGAACAAGCTCTTAACAAGCGCAAAAAAAAGATTGTTAAAATTAAATGGTGCTCACTATTACTGAATCCAGACCTACCACCCTCTGGCGTTAAACAAGATAGTCATTTGTCCAATAAGTATGGAAGAGAAAGCCGTATTTACCAAACACATGACAACATTATCGATATAGGATTATCAGTTAACATCGACTTCAATTTCAATACAATTCGCCAAACTCCAAATACTATTGACACTCACCGCTTAGTCCACTTTGCTCACATCGAAGGCAAAGCAGAAATTGCATTGGAAGCTCTTTTTCAAAGTTATTTTGTTGAAGGAAAAAATATTGGCGATACTAGTGTCCTAATGGCTATTGCAAAAGGTATCGGAATTGACGTTGATGCCTTTTCGGATCAACTAAAGACTAATAATGGTATAGCCGAAATTTACGCATCTAACTCACGGGCACACATCCTTGGGATAACTGGGATGCCTTCATTTGTATTCAACAAACAATTAATTATAAGCGGGGCTCAAGAACCCACTATTTTAGCAAGAATGCTCGATGCAGCCATTACAAAAACTTAAATTCAGGTTTTTCTTTGCACTAAAAGTAACCCTAATCTTTGAATTTTTCCTCGGCCACCTCAGCAATATCTCGCATTAGATTACGTACGCCTTGCAGGCGCTCCATCGGACTTTCCCAACTTCGTTTAAAAACTAGTCTGTGATCTGGACGCAATTTAGCTGTTCCTGACTGGTCACTTATAAAAGCAACTAGCCCCGCAGGATTAACAAATTCATTATTACGAAATGAAATGACTGCACCCTTTGGTCCTGCTTCTACCTTATCAACACCAGCCCTTTTTGAAAATTGCTTTATTGTAACAACGGCCAGAAGGTTTTCGACCTCATTTGGAAGAGAACCAAAGCGATCAATTAACTCAGCAGCAAACGACTCTATTTCCTTAGCTTTTTCCAAACGTGATAGACGTCGATAAAGCTCCATACGGACGTTTAGATCAGCTACATAACTCTCGGGTATCAAAACTGCCATTCCAATACCAATCTGCGGGCTCCATCCTTCATCTACACCGCTATCACCATCAAGTCCACGCGCCTCAGCTACTGCTTCTTCCAGCATTTTTTGATAAAGTTCAATCCCAACCTCTCGAATATGACCTGACTGCTCATCACCTAACAAATTTCCAGCACCACGTATGTCCAAGTCATGGCTAGCTAGGGAAAAACCTGCACCTAAATTATCAAGTGTCTGCATAACTTCAAGACGCTTTTCAGCTGCCGGTGTCAGTTTTTTTCGCTCAGGTAGGGTTAAATATGCATAGGCACGAATTTTTGAACGCCCAACCCGTCCACGTAGTTGATAGAGCTGAGAAAGACCAAACATATCAGCACGGTGGATAATCATTGTATTAACTTGAGGCATGTCAATGCCAGACTCTATGATATTAGTAGATAATAAAACATCGTACTTACGGTCATAAAATGCTCCGATAGCATCTTCAAGATTGTTGGATGTCATTTGGCCGTGTGCTGTGATAGTCTTAATATCAGGCAATAATTCTTTTAGACGTTTTGCAACACTTGTTAGATCGGCAATACGAGGGCACACATAAAAGGTTTGACCGCCACGAAACCGCTCACGCAGTATCGCTTCTCGTACGACTACTGGATCATATGGTAATACAAACGTCCGTACTGCCAGACGATCTATCGGTGGTGTTGCAATAATGCTCATTTCACGTACGCCAGTAAGCGCCATTTGCAAGGTTCGTGGAATAGGAGTTGCTGTTAAAGTCAGCACATGAACATCTGATTTAAGCTTTTTAAGCTGTTCCTTATGCGATACACCAAAATGCTGTTCTTCATCTATTACCAATAATCCTAAATCCCTAAATCCAACGTCTTTGGCTAGAAGAGAGTGGGTCCCAATAACAATATCAACATCCCCTGAAACCATCCCTTTCTTAATTTCGGATACTTTTTTTGCAGCAACCAACCGAGACATCTGTTCTACACGAAAAGGGTATTCACTAAATCGCTCCTTAAAGTTGAGGAAATGTTGACGTGCAAGCAGGGTCGTAGGCACAACCATAGCAACCTGTTTACCACTAAGGGCAGTAACGAAAGCAGCACGCAGAGCAACTTCTGTTTTTCCAAAGCCAACATCACCGCATATAAGTCGATCAGCCGATTGTCCTTTAGCCAAATCATTAATAACATCCTCAATAGCAGCGCGTTGGTCATCAGTTTCATCATAGGGAAAACGAGATGCAAATTCACCGTAGGGCCCCTCCTCAACGTTTATGCGAGTGGCCGGACGCAAAGTGCGGGCTGCAGCCACTTTTATGAGCTCCTCCGCCATGCCCTTGATACGTTCTTTCAGACTAGCTTTTCGTGCCTGCCAGCCTGCACCACCAAGCCTATCTAATTGGCAACCTGCTTGCTCAGACCCATAACGTGAAATTAATTCAATATTTTCAACTGGTAAGAAAAGCTTATCACCACCCCCATAAATAAGACGTAGACAGTCATGGGGGGCACCAGATACTGCAATAGCTTCAAGTCCATCATAACGTGCCACTCCATGTTCAACATGAACTACAATATCCCCTTCAAAGAGACTAGAAGCCTCAGCTATGAAGTTTTCTGGCCTTACTTTTCGCTTTGATGCATGGCTTAGACGGTCTCCAAGAATATCCTGTTCACTAATCACGCATAGCTTTTCATTGACAAAGCCTTGTTCTACGCCAATCACTCCCAAGGCTACATCTTTATTGCTTAAACTAGACTCTTCGAGCCAATTCTCCAACCGAGTATGATTAATCAAACCATACTCATCCATCACCACTTCAATCCGTTCTAACGAACCTTGAGTAAAGCTTGCAACTACCACACGGCGTCCCAGCCTTTGCTGGCTGGCTATATACTCTCCAACTGCGTCAAAAACACTAACATTTGGGTTAACTCGAGCATCTGCAAAATTACGGCCTATTTTGCAAGCCATATCAAGATACTTTATATCACCTTTAGCCTGAACTTCAGGTGCTACGAATGGTGATAATCGTCCTACAGCGTGACCTTTTAGTTGTTTTTCCCAACCAGCACGGTCAAGAAACATCAATTGATGGGGCACCGGATTATATGGCAACTCTTCAGTTGATATAGCATTAACAATATTTTTGCGTGCTAAATAATACTCATTTATCAAGTCAAGACGTGCATTAAGCGCCTCTTCCCACTGATAATCTAGCAGAACTAGAGCGCCGGGGACATAATCCAAAAGAGTTTCCATCTTCTCATGAAATAATGGCAACCAGTGCTCCATACCAATGTAACGATTACCGACTGATACAGCTTCGTACAATGGATCATCATTGCTTACTGCGCCAAAAAGCTTTCTGTAGTTGGACCGGAACCGGGTTTGTGCAGTCTCGCTCAGAGGCACCTCACTCACAGGCTTAATGATAAATTCTGTTTTATTTCCGGTACTACGCTGATCAAGCGGATCAAAAGTGCGAATACTGTCAAGCTCATCACCAAAAAAATCCAGCCGCAAGGCTTCCTCAGCACCTGATGGAAAAACATCAACTATACCACCCCGCACTGCGAATTCTCCAGCTTCCATAACGGTTTCAGAGCGCCCATAACCGTTAGAAACTAGAAATTCAACAAGGCTTGCCATACTCAATTGATCGCCTTTGTTAGCAATAAATCTGATATCAGACAATGCGTCTCTTGGGACTACCCGTTGCAAAACAGCAGATACAGTTGTTAGAAGAGCACGAGGACTTTGGCTGTGATCTAATAAACATGTGAGAGTGTCGATACGTCGACCAACAATAGTCGTATTCGGTGAGGCACGGTCATAAGGCAAACAATCCCACGCAGGAAACTCCAGTTGTTCAATATGTGGGGCAAAAAAACCCAGAGCTTGAGCCATACGAGACAAGTGAACGTCATCGCGGGCGATAAAAACACCTGTTTTCTTAACCTTATCAATAACCTCTGCAAAAAATATTGCATCAAAACCACCAGGAACACCACCAACCTCAACAATAGCTGGCACGGAAAATAAATCGTTCATTTTTATCATGTAATTATTATTTTTTATTAAACTTTTGGATTAAATTCATCAGCTCAGTATTAAATTTTTCTGGAACTGCCACTTTTCCAATAATCCAGTTCATGACATCAATGTCACTTTGACCCATCAGAATTTCCAGATCATCAAGTTGTTGGTCATTAAGCTTTAGAATATAACGCTCAGTAAAACGACCTAACAAAATATCATTTTCTTTCATGCCACAGTGATGACTACGAAATAGCAGTTGCTTACGTCTTGAATTCAATTTTTAACCCCAAATGACTTGAGCATGTGTATAATCTCCATAAATAAATATATCAGTCTGTACACAAAACAATGCGTCCAAGAATTCTATACACCCCGTTTAAACCAGTAACAAACCTTAAAGGTATTGGAGCCCGTATTGCCAAAGGACTTGAAAATTTCGTTGGTACAAGGATCATTGATCTCTGCTGGCACCTTCCCAATGGCTTGATTGATCGTCGTTATGCGCCAAACATTGCTGAAGCTGAGACTGGACGTATAGCAACCCTAACAGTTTCCATCGACAAGCATATTAAACCACCTCATAAACGCCTGCCATATAAAGTCATAACCTCTGATCAGACGGGTTCACTGGTGCTTGTGTTTTTTCATGCTCGAAGTGATTATTTACATAAAACTTTGCCAGAGGGGGAAATAAGGGTAGTGAGCGGTATCTGTGAGCGTTTTGGTCAAGAGTTACAAATGACCCATCCTGACAGAATAGGGACGATAATTGAGATTGACCAACTAAAAACAATCGAACCCGTATATCCATTGTCAGCCGGAGTTTCCCTTAAAGTACTTAGCAAGGCTATAGGCGGGGCAATGTCTCATTTACCGAAATTAGACGAATGGTTAAACCCCTCATATTTGAAGAAGAACAACTGGAAATCCTGGCAAGATTCACTTTTTGAAGTTCACAGGCCACTATCTCTTAAAGATCTTGAACCAAAGGCTCCAGCACGCAGACGTCTGGCCTATGATGAACTTTTAGCTAACCAGTTAGCACTATCTTTAATGCGTTTGCACATGCATAAATCCCCAGGTAGAGGTATTAGTGGTGATCAATCTCTTCAAAAAAAGGCAGTAGCCCTTTTACCCTTCAAGTTAACGCCTTCACAACTTAAATCTTGTGAAGAAATTGCCAATGACATGGCGTCAAACACCCGCATGCTACGCCTACTTCAAGGGGATGTTGGAAGCGGCAAAACTATAGTGTCACTACTGGCAATGCTCTCTGCAATTGAAGCTGGAACTCAAAGCGTGCTCATGGCACCAACAGAAATACTTGCCCGCCAGCATATAGAAACCCTTGAACCTATCGCCAAATCAGTTGGTATTAGGCTTCAATTATTAACAGGTCGATATAAAGGCAGAAAACGTGAAGCAATTCTCGAAAACTTGAAAAACGGCAGTATACATCTAGCAGTTGGAACGCATGCCTTGTTTCAGGACGATGTTGAATTCAAGAATCTCGGCTTGGCTGTGATTGATGAACAGCACCGCTTTGGTGTCCATCAACGCCTTAGCCTCACGTCAAAAGGTCATTCAGTCAATGTTTTAGTTATGACCGCTACCCCTATCCCTAGAACTCTTATGCTCAGCGCTTATGGAGATATGGACGTTTCACGTTTGTCCGAGAAGCCGGCTGGAAGAAAACCAATCATCACTACAAAGCTTAACCTTAATATGCTTGAAGAAGCCATTAAAGGTGTAAAACGGCAAATTGATAACGGTGCAAGAGCTTATTGGGTTTGTCC
>CACKCT010000052.1:0-6567 GCA_902598645.1 Rhodospirillaceae bacterium
GCACAAATCCACAGCCAACGGTGCATTATCTCCATACCCATTTGCATTTACTTGATCCGCAAAATCGCTTGAGACAGGTGCTCCACCAATAATCACCGGCACACCCAAACCATCCTTTTGGATGGTTTCAATTATCTTTTTCATAAATGGCATTGTCGTCGTCAAAAGTGCGGACAAACCAATTACGTCAGCATTAACTTCACGAGCTGTTCTTATAATATCCTCAGCCTTGGTATTTACCCCCAAATCAACTACCTTGAAACCTGCACCTTCAAGCATCATGCCAACAAGATTCTTCCCAATATCATGAAGATCACCAAATACTGTAGCCATAACAACCGTTCCTTTAGGCTTTTCCTGGGTCGCAGTTAAAATTGGACGTAATATTTCAAGTCCTGCCTTCATTGAACGTGCTGCAAGAAGCATTTCAGGCACGAAAAGTTCCCCAGCTGCAAACATGTCACCAATTTCACCCATAGGCGCAATAAGGCCGTTGTCGAGGATTTCTGAACATTCTTCACCATCGTCCAACGCTTTTTTTACCAACCTTGGACACGCCTCTTCGTCAAAATCCATAACTGACTTATAGATTTCACTGAAAATGTCATCCGTATGTCCAGCTTGATAATCAGTGGCTTCTTTTTCACCGACGCCGATGCCCATGAAACCCTTGCCACCCATAGTTGCAACATCTTCAAAACCCGGTCCAGTCTCGACGATACCTGCATAAGGACGCTCTCCCCTATTGTACATATGTACAGCATCAATCGCGGCTCTAACATTTTCAGGCGGTGTTTGGGCACTGAAACTGCAAAAGTATAGGAAAAACTTTTTACCATGAGGTCCCCGGCTACCGACTTCCATGTATTCATGAATACGTTTGGTAATTTGCTCCTCAGTCCCATTTTGTAGCAATAAGGTGCTAACACCAAAGCTCAGAGCGCATTCTCTTTTGTCAGCGTATTCACGAATACGCTCTGTGCCGATTGCAAAGCAGTCAGGATCCTGAACCTTAAGATACTGGGGTGTAACCTCTAACTTAATGTCCCAATATTTATCTACATCCTCAGCGAAACTGTCACCCCACCAATTGTCACTACGAACACCATCATGGCCACCACAAAGTTTGCGGAGCTTAAGCAAATATGGCACTGAGAATTCTGCAAGGATATCTTCTGTAATGAATGGCAGGGAACCTACTGCATCCTTACCATTGGCAATTGTATTTCCTGGCAACACCTTGAAGGAAGCATTGATGTAAGGAGCTAAAACTTCTTCAACAAGAAAATTCATAAGCTTATGAACAAATGCTGGGCGCTCCACCATAGCCATAACTAAGTTTTCAAACTGCATAACCTGTGCTGCAAGGTTGATGGGGGAACAATAATGAACAAAGGGAGTATATCCGCTCAGTTCTTTACAAATCTGCAGTGCCTCAAGCACCCACGGCATGCGAGCTGTCTTGAAAGGATCTGGGGCTTTAGCTGCGGCCAAATCCTTTTCCGTCATAATGATTGGTGCAGTATTATCTAGCGCTGGGTAAAGCTCGTCAAACCAAGCCATATTTCCACCTAAGGCTTCAGCCTCAACCGAGTAAACGTCCCACACCATGTCTGGAACGTGGAAGCCCATTTCCTGCTGCACGTCCAGAGAGCCTCGGACAAACATTTCTGGGTCCCTAAAAAACTCTTTGCCATTATACCCACCGTATGCCATGCAAAATTCGGCCATTTGCGTCGTAACAGGTATGAAGTCAGCCTCACCACCATTAAGAATTTTTTTATATTCTTTTATACCCTTATCAAAATCATATTCATATTTTGACATCTACTTGCCCTTCTAACTCTTATTATAAAAATACCTTAACATGATAATTAATGCATACCTATTATGATAATATGCAATTTCAGAACACAATCATATCCTAATGAGAGGAAAAGTGTCGTCCTTCTAGCTAAGATAACTAAATCAGATTGAGGGCTGGTGTGGCAATGCCACTTTTTAGAGCCCACTCAGCTTATCTTGTCGTGGAAGCGAGCGTCGTTTGAGAACCACGGAAAGCAGTAATAAACTTACTTACATATATATTATCGCCTTAATGGGAGTGTAAGGTCAAGATATATTCCAAAAAAAAACTTTTGGATCATATAAAAAAAAATTATTAACTAAAGAGCTTTAATAATATTTTTTGTGACCCTATTTTGCAGTGTAACTATCTTTTCCGTTTTCTTTATCTATCAACCCTTCTTCAACAGCTCGCACCAACCATTTTCGAGCTTGAATTCGTTCAATCTCAAAATATTTCATAATGTAAGTTTCAGTTCGCGGGGTTTTCTTTGCGATATTTTGGAGTTCCGCCAGAAAAAAGGAATATAAATCTTTTGGCTTAACAAATTCGTCCGTATTGATTGCATCATGGTTTTTATTATTTATGTCTTTGCTGGCCTGAGCAATAAAAAAGTCCCCCAGAGAATCAGTACTCTCAACGTCGTTTTGAGTAATAGCATGAAGACCAAGATGCAATAGCGCAAAAGTTCCAGGCGACATGGGATGGTCAACACGGACGAAAGCGGGGACCCATTTTTCGATTCTATTTTCATCTGCTCCAGTCCAGACGCCACCCTTACGACGGGTTTCGACAATCACGGCAACATCAGATAGTACATATTGGTAACGATTAAGACGAATAGCATTGGCAACAGAAAAACTGGCATTTGGTGAGAAAGGTGTAACCATAGTTAGTTGCTTATTCGCAAGTGCATCGCGATAACGTCTAGACACTACTGACTTTTCCAGTCTATCTGATAACACAATGACAGCTTGTCCTGAATTTTCTAGTGCAGTTGAGACAGCCTCTCGGTCAACCCCCCCGCATGTCATTTGAAATTACAGTTAAACCTTCAGAAGCACATCTCTTTCCAAGAGCATTAGAGAACTGAAGGGCTGGTTCACCACTTGCCCTAGAGCCAACTATACAAACACCACCCATGTCGAGACAGTCCATTACGCCAGCACCAAATAGCAAAGGAGGGCGTGCAGATTTGAGCCTTTGACGAAGTCGCGTAGGATAATGCTCATCGCGTTCACCAACCACCCATATACCTAACTGGGACCAAACATCGATAGTTTTTTCAAGATCTACTTTTCGTGTAAGCAAACGGGCCAATCGTTTTGCTGATAATCCATGAATGACGCCGGCGGCTTTTAAATCCATTGGAGACACACCAATGAGATCTTCTGGTGCAAGCTTACATATTTCTAGTGCATGGTCTAGTTCATGAAACTCACTTTGATTTAGAGGCCTCGCTTCGATATCACGCTCTCCAAAACGGCCGCATAACAATAAGGTAACCCATGTATTCTTGGATAAATTTTCAATGTTGCTCATTTGGCTTTGGAGGCTATTTCTTCACTCTCAACAAGTACATCAAATCGATGTTTGAAACGATTTTCTAATACCGTGAGGCTAATCGAATTCTTGCTGCATTCATCAGAAAACATCAGTTTATCTGAATCATTTAAAACCTTCCACACGGCAATAGGAACGCGAAAGGTAGTTGTTAACTTCAATAAAGAGACTGTTCCCACTCCAGTAGGTAATTGCAATAAGCCTTTTTCAACAAGTCCCGGAAGCAGGGTATCCTCACTATCGTAACGAGCTACAACAGTATTTCTTTCCGATAAAATAAGATATTTTACAAAGTTCAACTCTTCTTCTGACAAACTCGCAAGGACAGAATCAATTTTTGCTGCTGTATGCTCGCCTTTGCTTTTAGCAACGAGTTCTGTTGTTTGGCTTTCATGTTTAGAAGTGTATTCTGCTTTTTTATTGTTATCCCAGAGGGATATACGTTTATCACTCATGAGAAAGGGGGGCACTTCCAAAATTACAAGCTTCTACAAATAACTCTTGATATTCCATGCGGGTAGCTAATGCCACATGTTCTATGTTATTAGCTATATCGTCAGCCCGAAGGCGCTCACTCTCTGAAAGCAGTGCCAGTTCAGCACCTATGTGAGCGGCGTTTCCAACGTAAGTAAATTTGTCCAAAGAGAGTGGCGGCAAAAGGGCAATTCGTACTGCACTTTCCATGTTGACATAGTTGCCAAAACCACCTGCGACGAGCAGTTCAGCAATTTTTTCATCGGGAACATCCATAATTTTTTGTAACATCAAGATACCGGAGTAGATCGCTGCCTTGGCTAATTGAAGTTGGCGGATATCCATTTGAGTAAGAATAATATCTTCACCTTTACCGGTTTCCTCACCCGGCACTAGGACAAACCCAAGACCTTCACCATTGTCAACAAACCGCTTAGCAAGTTTATCTGAGAGCTCATCATTGTTTTTGTTGTTATATCGACCACTTGGTAGCAAGATATTTGCATCGAGCATTTTCGCTGCAGAATCAATTAATCCTGATCCACAAATACCTATAGCTGGTGTTTTTCCAACAACTTCACAATTAACATCATCGTCAATCGATATTGCCTCGACGGCGCCCACGGCGGCTCGCATACCATGAAGAATCTGACCTCCCTCAAGGGCTGGACCAGCAGGAGCGGAACATGCCATTAAACCATGTTTTGACCCCATCACCATTTCACCGTTAGTACCAATATCCGCAATAACTCGAACTTCATCACTATCATAAATCCTAGTCGCAAGAATTGCAGCGATAGTATCTGCACCCACAAACCCAGCAATAATTGGTAACATGCAGACATGTGCATTTGGTGCTTGTTTAAGCGGAACATCACGCGCTGGAACTACTATTGCCTTTCTCATCACTGGTGCATAGGGGGCAAGCCCAACGTAGCTGGTGTCAACTCCCAAAAACATATGGTGCATGCAGGTGTTTCCAGCAATTACTAGTTTGTATACTTGTGTTGTGGGTATATTTGCTTTCTCACAGGCCTCTTCAATGTAACCGTTAATAGCACCCAGCACCTTTGCCCGCATCGTTGCTAATTTTTTTGAGTCAAACTGTGCATACGATATTCGCGACATCAGATCGCCACCATATACAGCCTGGGGATTTACGCCACCGACAGACGCCATAGACTCACCAGTACTTAAGTCAACGAGGCTACCAACGATGCTGGTTGTACCAATATCAAAAGCCATACCAAATTTGTTTTCTGTTGTATCGCCTGGTTCAATATCTACAACGTGTCCTTGAAAAGTCGTGAGTGTAAGACCTTGAGGATCATCTCTCAAAACTTCAGGTATACGACGCAATACATCTAGGGAGGGAGTTAAATTTAATTCAGCGAGAGAGTCTTCTACTATTTTTTCAAAATCAGACGTTTGCTCATTCTCATCCTTTGGTTCCTCAGCCTTAATCAAGTACTTGTCCACGCCAGACTCGATCTCTGTTATAGAATCTGCACTTCGCTCTCCCGCACTAAGTATTTGGTGACCACTCTCAGTTCTAAGTGGGGCAATCATTACAGAACAATCTGCTATGAGTGGCGTCTGACAGGCCAAACGAAACCTCTCTCCCACAGCCTCATGCCCAAGTTGTATAGTATCTTGTAAGGTCGCTGGCGGAATCTTTCCAGACAGGACTTTAATACGGCAACTGCGGCATTTTCCACGGCGACCACACGTTGCATCGATGTCCAATTGGGCCTCAGCAGCAGCATCCAACATGGTTGTACCAAGATCAACATCAATACTCTTTGTGGCTTTATCAGATCCGCTCTCTTGAAAGCTTATAGTTATTTTATTAGTCATGATCGCAGGTAACTCGTTAAATAAGTTGGTTATGATCGGAAGTAACTGATGTACTCCATACCCATCAAATCTTTTCCTTGGAGCACGTCGTAAGAAAGTTTAAATTCATTAAAAGGTCCAACCTCATTCATGATTGGATCAATCATAAGTGTATCACAACCATTGAGGATTGAGCTGATTATAAAAGCACTGTTGAGCACCTTTCGTTGCGGCATTCCAAAAGAAGTATTGGAGTGTCCGCCAAAAAGGTGCACATCAGGATATTTATCCCTTAACTCTTTGCAGGCATCAAGGTAATGCATAGCAGCTTCTGGAGCGGCACCAACTGGGAAGCAAAGCGGATCAAGGTAACGATTACCCATTGGAATATCTTCTTCATCCATCATTTCCATAAGCTTGCTTAGATTTTCGACCCGTTCCTCTTTACTTGTGGGAATGTTGTCGCGTCCACTTGCATTGGCAAGCAATAAGGCATCATATTTTTTAGCCAAAGGAATCAGAACATCCCGTCCTCGCTCCAAATTGACAGAATTTATGGCTGGCTGACTTTTTGAACAGTCATAAACTTCAAGCCCCGCAGTGATGGTTAAAGGATCTGAGGAATCGATCGCAAAGGTGAGATCCGACATCTTCTGAACAACCGGTATAATCCAGCGCATCCAATTGCGACGCTCTTCTTCGTCTACACATATTTCATCAACGCAAATGTCTATAATGTTTGCTCCAGCTTCAATCTGCCTTTGAATTAACCATTCAATATAGTCCATATTCTTTGTATGCAAAGCTTGGGCAACATGCGTTAATTGTGTTTTCTTCACTTCGTTCGG
>CACKCT010000053.1:0-6521 GCA_902598645.1 Rhodospirillaceae bacterium
TAGCTTTGACAGGTGCTTTTGTAGTTTTGCAATCCATTTCGGCCGTTATTAACAAGTCAAGGGCATCGCTTATATTCTTTTTTGGCCAGCTTTGTAACTGATTTTTGAAACTGGTTACCTGCATAAAGATTACGGGTGGCTTTAGAGCTTTCATTGCCATTTCAGGACTTTTACCACTTTTAATTAAACCTGTTGTTTCATGTAGGCGCAAAAAATGTCGGGCTGTAGCTCTAAGAACCTGAATTGGGTGAGTGCCAACCATAAAAGTGCGGCTGAGTGCTTTATCTAACATAGTTTTGTCACCGCAACCTACAGCCAGGGTTATGTCATCCATCACCATTGCTGCATTATCATTTATCGTCGCCATAACGTCAGTAAGTTCAACAGAACCGGGTGCGCCCATGTAAATTGATAGTTTTTCGAGCTCACTTCTAGTAATTGACCTGTCTAATCCAAGATTGCTTACTAAATAAGTCATAGCTTCTTTTGTAGGCCTTAGTCCGTGGACAGAGAGTGTTTCATTAATGACCTCTGGAAGATCCTGAGTGTTATCACCGTAACAAGCAATAGAAGCAGCAATTTTAGATTTCTCAAAAAGTTTACGTAAACTTGATCGAGGCCCAAGTTCTCCGCATTCAAGAATAATTAAGGCATCATCTTTATTACAAATTTCCAGATGAGTGGAAATAAGTTTTGTTATGCTATCACTTGCATTTCTAACACGAATTAAGCGACGACCACCACCAAGTGCGATTGCTTTTGACTCATCAGTTAGACGGGTTGGGTCATTTTTTAAATCTGTGCCAATAATATTTACGACCCGAAAAGGATCGCTCAAATCGTCAACAACAGTTTTTGCTAATGCTAAAGCATATTCACTTATTAGGCCTCTGTCTGGCCCATACAACAGTATACAGGTTATTTCAGGATTAGGATTTTTGATAAAATTTTTTTGATGCGTAGTCCTAATTTTCACGATTAGGCCCCCAGTTTAAAGTAACAGAAAATCCCTATTGATTACTCTGGTTAAAATATATGCCAAGTCTAGATCGAATATTTTCCGCAATTTCCTTTAGTGCCCTTTTCTGAGCATCCTTCAACGCAGCAAGGGCAGCATATTGGGCTTGGGGGATATCATAACTGCTGATTGATACAACCGTTGAAGTTAGTAGATTTTTGGCTTCAATTCTGGAATTCAATTTAACAAATTTTGATAAGGTAAAGATGGCCGATATCTTGAGGTTTCCTCTAGTTACTACTGCTGATTTTTTAACACCGAGATCTGAACTCTGTTCCTCCAGTTTTACATTAAGAGTGTAAAGTGGATTTGCTGGCGTTCCCTTGGGATTAAGTCGAGCAAGAAGATTATTATGGAGGTATTGACCAATTCTATCTTGGATTGGGTTTATTTGAATAAGTGCCATTTGTTCTTGCACTGACGGGTTTATACTATTTCGTTGGTCATAGAGAGCACTATATCCACATGAGTTAAGCTTGATACTAATTATAAAAATAAGCGTTATGTATAGTAGCTTATTTGTACAAGAAAGTAGGTGCCTATATGACAACATTTATTATCCTATCTGGTACAACAATTATTTTTTTAACCGCTTTATTCTTAACAGTCTCTGCAATTTTGGGCAAAGCCATAGCTGCTTTTTCTGCTTCTTTACCTTTGCAACCCCTTGGCAACGTAATTGTGCCTTTGAACTTACCATTAATCTGAACCGCAATTGTTGAATTGTTTTCGAATAAAAAATCTGTATTAACGTCGGGCCAAGGTGTATTTGCTAGAATAGTATCATGACCTAGGTGTTGCCATAATTCTTCAGCAATGTGGGGCATCATGGGTCCAATGAGGCAGACGAGTGTTTCAAATCCATGACGTAAAACCCAGCTGGCCCCTGCTTCGCTTTGATCACAGGACTCCAGTATATTCGTTAACTCTCGAATACGCGCAATAGCTTTGTTAAAGTGAAATTTGTCAAGGTCATCTGAGACAGATGCAATAGTTTTGTGGATCTTACGGTGTATCTCCCCAGCTGTTATGGAAAGATTTTCTGGTAACGGTGTGTTGATTTCAGGAAGAGGTATTTTATGTTCAGTAACCATTCGCCAAAGACGATTAATGTAGCGCCATGCCCCATCAATACCAGAATCTGTCCAATCAAGATCTCTATCCGGTGGACTATCTGATAACATAAATAAACGTGCTGTATCTGCTCCATAATTGCTGATTATTTCTTCTGGATCGACTACATTTTTTTTAGATTTACTCATCTTCACTGAGCGGCCAATAGTAACTGGAGAGTTTGTATTTTCTGCTTCCTCAGGGAAAAGCCACTTGCCATCTGAATCTTGGTAAGTTTCGTGACAAATCATGCCTTGTGTTAAAAGTCCTTTGAAAGGCTCTTTATGGCTTAGATATCCACATTGTTTTAATGCACGAGTAAAAAAACGAGAATAGAGCAAATGCAAAACAGCATGCTCGATACCACCAATATACTGATCGACCGGTAGCCAATAATCAGTAGCATCTCGTTCGAAAGCTTGGTCATTGGGGGCTGAGCAAAAACGCGCAAAATACCATGATGACTCAAAAAAGGTGTCAAAAGTGTCAGTTTCTCGTTTCGCTTTTTTGGAGCATTTTGGACAGTCTACGATTTTCCAAGTTGGGTGATGCTCAAGTGGGTTACCTGGCTTTTCAAAATCCACGTCTTCGGGTAAAATTACAGGTAATTGTTCATTAGGAACTGGAACTGTACCACATGTATCGCAGTAAATAATTGGTATTGGGCAACCCCAGTAGCGTTGACGTGAAATGCCCCAATCACGCAATCTAAAGTTTACTACACTTTTACCTTTGCCTATTTTAGCGAGTTTTTTTATTGAAGCTGATTTTGCTTCTGAAATACTCATACCATCAAGAAAATCCGAATTTATCAAAATCCCGTCCTCCACAAAGGCTTCTTTTTTGATATGAAAAGTTTTTGGATTAGCCCCTTTTGGGGCCACAACTGGGATTACATCAAGATTATATTTCCGAGCAAAATCTAGATCTCTTTGATCATGGGCTGGACAACCAAATATTGCGCCTGTGCCATATTCCATTAGCACAAAATTTGCTGCAAAAACAGGTATTTCAATAGAGGGGTTGAAAGGGTGCTTAGCCTTTATTCCAATATCTAAACCTACTTTTTCTGCGGTTTCTATATCAGCCTCGCTGGTTCCCATACGATTACAATCGGTGATAAAGTTGCTCAGTTGAGCATTTTTTTTGGACATTTCTGAAGCAAGTGGATGATTGGCAGCAATTGCCATAAAAGAGGCCCCAAAAAGAGTATCGGGACGTGTTGTGAAAACATCAATTTGGTCGTCGCGGCCACAAAGTTCAAATTGGATGTGCGCTCCCTCTGATCGTCCAATCCAGTTTTCTTGCATTAATCGAACTCGGTCAGGCCAACGATTTAGATCTTTGATGGACTCAAGTAAATCATCCGCATATTCCGTTATTTTTAGAAACCATTGGGAAAGATTGCGTTTTTCTACATTTGCACCGGAGCGCCAACCTTTGCCATCAATAACTTGTTCGTTGGCTAGAACTGTCTTTTCAACAGGATCCCAATTGACCCATGATTCTTTTCGGTAAATGAGTCCTGCTTCTAGAAAGTCTAGAAACATTTTTTGTTCATGTTGGTAATAATTTGGTTCACAGGTGGCGAGCTCTCGGGTCCAATCATAAGATAGGCCCATGCTTTTTAATTGATCACGCATGTTAGCAATATTTTCCTGTGTCCACTTTGCTGGATGAATATTATTGGCAATAGCAGCGTTCTCTGCCGGTAAGCCAAAAGCGTCCCACCCCATGGGATGAAGCACATTAAATCCGCGGGCCCTCTTGTAGCGTGCGACGAGATCGCCAAGTGTATAGTTACGAACATGACCCATGTGGATACGACCTGAGGGGTAGGGAAACATCTCTAGTACGTAGTATTTGGGTTTTGAGGGATCGATCGTTACGTCGAAAGTACCCATTTTATCCCATATTGCTTGCCACTTAGCTTCAGTTGCCCTTGCATTATAATTAGACATAACGACTTATTTTCTCCGCATATAAGTTACTGGGCTTGTAAAATTTCGTTCCGAAGTTGGCGAGCTCTGGTTAAAATTGAATCTTCAATTTTGGTTGCTGCATCGTCTTTCATAGCAACGTCACGCCATCCACCTTGTTTAGATAATTCCTGACGGAAAACAGCAACACGTACACCATCAGCTCTAAGAGCGCGCCCCAGTATGTATATGTTAAGCTTAAAACGCTCATCTGGTGCCTCGCTTGCTGAGTACCAATCGGTAATAATAACACCTCCAAAAGGGTCAGCTGAGTCCACTGGCATAAAAGAAATTGTATCTAGGGATGCTCGCCATAAAAAACTATTGACCCCGATAGAACGCCCATCTGCGTATGGATCATCAGCAAAAAAACCATCATTTCCAAAAACTCCACTAGCAACATTTTGATTTTTTATGTTTATGTTTGAGGATATTACCGGAGTTTCGCTGACTGGTTCTCCCTCGGTACACCCACACACTATCAATGTAATGGCACCAATTAGTGCGGGCAAAAAAAAGCGTTTAAATTCGTTAGATTTGTCTTTTTTAAACATAGCATTTAGTTCTTTAGTCATGTCGAGTCGAGCTCCTAAAGCTTTCGGGTCGTTAATTATAACATACTGGAGAATTGTTGGGCACTAAAGCTTGTTATTAGCGAAGGACATTATTTTTATTTGATAATGCATCAATAGCGGCCCAACCAACCGCACCTGAGGTAAGTACACGGCCTTCATTTTGATAGTTTACGCCGCCTAGAGCGTAGACTGGGATTTGGGCGTTTGTCGTCCAGTTAGTGAAACGATGTATTCCAATAAATGTGCTTTCAGGATGGCTTTTTGTTTTAAAAACTGGGGAGAGTAGTGCAAAACTGGCTGATGCTGATGCTGCTTTACACAGCGCTTTAGGTGAGTGGGCTGCAACACAAAGGAAAGTATTTGGCCTTAGCCATCTGCGCCAATGGCCAAGTTTATGCGCTAACATATCTTCTGGCAAATGTAGTCCATCAGCTCCTATAGTTCTTGCGAGATAAGCATCGCCTGCAATTAAGAGTGGAATTTTTTTAGGGCGACAAATAGTTAATATTTCGCGGGCAAGGCCTGCACGATCTGGGACATTATAATGGCGCAAAATAACGCCACTTTCCGCAGGTAAAGCCCTTATTGCATCACGGGGATCGGCCAAACGCATACTGTCTGTAAGTAAAATTCTTTTGGGTAGCTTCCGCAGGGTTATATGATCTGTTAGGTTTTGCATAATTTTCTTGGTCTAGGGGAATGATTAATAAGTGATGGTAAAAAATAATAACTATAAAGATATTCTAGGCAACCTTGAAAAGGTTCAGAAAGAGCTTAAGGTTATCTCCAAGGAAATTGGGCGTGACTCACAATCAGTATCCATAATAGCGGTTTCAAAAACGCATCCAACCGAAGCTATTCGCCCTATTTTAGAGTCAGGCCATAGGCTTTTTGGTGAAAATCGGGTTCAAGAAGCTAAGAATAAATGGATTAAGCTAAAACACGAATATGCAGATGTATGCTTGCATTTGATTGGTCCTTTACAATCTAACAAAGTTCGTCAGGCGCTTGAAATTTTTAACGTAATAGAAACTCTTGATCGTCCAAAATTGGCATACACTATAGCTCGTATAATGGATGAAACAGGTTATCGTTCCGATTTTATGATACAAATAAATACTGGTGAGGAGAGACAAAAAGCGGGTATTTTACCTCTTCAGGCTGATAACTTTATCAGTCTTTGCCGTGATGAGTTGAGGTTACCTGTAAAGGGTTTAATGTGTATTCCACCAATCAATGAAGAAGCTTCTTTGCATTTTGCATTGTTGGCAAACATTGCTAAGCGAAATGGTCTAAAAGCGCTAAGTATGGGAATGAGTTCTGATTATATACAAGCTGTTCGCTTCGGGGCGACCCATGTAAGGCTTGGTACATCTATTTTTGGTACTCGGCGTGCAACTAAGGGCTGATGACTAAACGTGTATTTGAATTACAGGATTTTAACAATTCAAGTAAATCATCGGTAATTAGGCCAATACAACCCTTTGTTGATTTATAATCAGGTAAAACTACATGAATAAATATTGCACTCCCTTTACCTGAAATTGGTGTCTTTCGATTATAACTAACGTCAACAACAATGTCATATAAGGAATCATCTCGGTATAGCTTTTCGTGGCTTACGTTTTGAGGTAATTTTATAGGTTGATTATAGTCAGGAGAGTATGGATCATCACACCAACCGTCATCCTCACTAATCGTTGATATGCTAAGGTTGGTTTTAGGTAAAGCAAGACGGTCACTTCTGACCATAACATTTAAAAGGGAAAAAGTTCCAACTGGAGTAATGCCGTCCCCTTCCTGTTTTTTTATGTCAATACCACCGTAACCAAGTGC
>CACKCT010000054.1:0-6256 GCA_902598645.1 Rhodospirillaceae bacterium
CTGAGACATCAAAAGAGGTTATTTCTGCTATTCCTGATTGGGCATCAATCAGTTTGTTCCAGGAAGCATCTAGACCGCTTGCCAACGGGGTAACCATACCCATGCCCGTAATTACTACACGTCTCATTGTCGAGATACATTTTTTGACCGCCGCATGGCGATCAATCCAATCAAGTGTTAGATTCTATAAAAACAATGGCGTCTTTGATTGTAAGAATTTTTTCGGCGGCATCATCTGGAATTTCACAACCGAATTCTTCTTCAAAGGCCATAACCAGCTCAACAGTATCTAAACTGTCTGCGCCAAGGTCATCAATAAAACTGGAGTTTTCAACAACTTTCGCATCGTCTACTCCGAGGTGTTCGAGAACTATTTTCTTAACACGGTCAGCAACATCACTCATTTTTACTTTATCCTTGAAGTTATTTGTTTAATTCGAATCCTTTAGAAGCAGACAATTATTAGAATTAAATCGCAAGCCTAAAAAAATTTACAAAGAAATCTGTGCAACTGAAAATTCACATATTAATTGGTTTCTTAACATACTTTTTTTCATGTTACCAGCAGCCAAAAAAGAACTTTAACAGATTATATCATAGTCATCCCACCATTAATGTGAAGGGTCTGTCCAGTAATGTAAGAAGCTTCCTCACTACTCAAATAAACTACACCGGCTGCAATATCTGCAATTTCACCCAAACGTCCGCTTGGGATGGCCTCCATAAGCTTGTCTTTTTGACCATCAGTTAATTCGTCTGTCATCGGCGTAACTATAAATCCAGGAGCAAGGCAGTTAACAGTAATTGAACGTGATGCCACTTCCTGAGCCATAGCCTTAGACATACCGATTAATCCCGCTTTAGATGCTGCGTAGTTGGTCTGCCCAGCATTCCCCGTTACACCCACAATAGATGTGATTGAAACTATTCTTCCCCACCGATTTTTCATCATGCTGCGAAGACAAGCCTTGGAAAGGCTGAATGCTGCATTCAAGTTTACATCAAGCACTTCTTTGAAATCTTCATCTTTCATTCGCATAGCAAGATTATCTTTTGTCATTCCAGCATTATTGATGAGAATATCAACTCCCCCCATTACCTTGATAGCATCCTCGAAAAGTTTTGCTGGGCCCTCAGTAGAGTGCAAATCACATGGTATAACATGAGCCTTTGAAACTAATTTGCCCTTGAGTGATTCCAGCGCATTCATGCGGGTTCCTGATAGCACAACCTCAGCACCCTGAGCATGTAGGGCCTCGGCAATTCCTCCACCAAGACCACCAGATGCTCCAGTAATAAGTGCCCTTTTCCCAGACAAGTCGAACATTAGATTTTCTCCAAAAGCTAACTATTCATAAAAAATTTTTCATCAAAATGACTTTATAAAAGTCTCAACATCTTCAGGAGTGCTAATACTTTGACTCGTTAAATCACTATCAATTCTTCGTGCCAAACCGCTAAGAACCTTTCCACTCCCAATTTCAATTAGCCGATCAACACCATTGGCTCGCATAAACAAAACACTCTCTCGCCAACGTACCATACCTGTTACCTGTTCAACCAAGAGGCGTCGGATTTCAGCAGCATCGCTAACCTCGCCAGCAGTAACATTAGCTACAAGTGGCACTAAAGGGTCTTTCATGCGCACTAGAGAGAGTGCTTCCGCCATGGCATCAGATGCAGGGGCCATCAAAGCACAATGGAATGGTGCGCTGACGGGCAATTGGACACCTCTCTTGGCTCCTTTATCTTTTGCAAGCAGCAACGCCCTTTCAACAGCTGTTTTGGTACCACTAATGACCACTTGCCCATTAGCATTATCATTAGCAGAGGTGCAAATTTCCCCTTGTGCTGCCTCATCAGCAATTTTTCTGACAATGTCTAGATTAAGTCCAAGTATAGCTGCCATTGCTCCTTTACCTACAGGAACTGCTTCTTGCATCGCACGACCCCTTGTCTTCAACAACTTAGCCGTATCAGAAAGTGAGAAAGTCTCCGCAGCAGCCAATGCAGAGTATTCCCCCAAAGAATGTCCAGCTACGTACCTCACCTTACTTCTCAAGTCAAAACCGCCTTCCTTTCTAAGCACACTCAAAACGGCCAATGATACCGCCATCAATGCAGGCTGAGCATTTTCAGTTAGCATAAGAACGTTTTCTGGACCTTCAAACATAGTCTTTGTCAGATTTTCACCTAATGCATCATCTATGACTTCAAATACCTCAGCTGCAGCTGGAAATGCTGCAGCTAGTTCTTGGCCCATGCCCACGGCTTGGGATCCCTGACCGGGGAAAACAAAAGCATATGTCATATGATAATTATCCCATAAATAATAAAGAAAAAGTTTTGTATGTTTATTTACCTCAAAGACTGCCCTGTGAGCAAGGTGCCGGTGACAGGCCGCAAGGTAAAAAACAAAACTTTAATATAATTTCCACAAGCTCACTATTATCTACAATCTCATCAATCAATTTATTTAAAAATTCAGTACAAAGTGCTCTGGCTAATTTTACCAAGAAATCCCTGTTGTGCTATCTTGTAATTTGATTATGAGCAGTCTAAACAAAAAGCCACAACACTTGAACTGTGCATTTTTTTGTGTATATTCCCGTCACTACTCCTTGCCAAGTCATGGGGCTTGGCTATGCCACTATCAAAAATGAACTGATGTGGGCTGAGAAAAGCCAGAGGGAGAAACAAATTGGCATACTACGAAAACGTGTTTATTACACGTCAAGATATATCTACGACACAAGTAGAGGAATTGATAGAGACGTTTACAAAGGTTATCGAAGACAACCACGGTACGATCCTCAAAACAGAGAACTGGGGCCTTCGCACACTGGCGTACCGAATCAAGAAAAATCGCAAGGGACATTATGTAATGTTCAACATCGATGCACCCGGAGTCGCTATTCATGAAATGGAGCGGCAAATGCGTATTAGTGAGGACGTGATTCGTTATTTGACTATTAAGTTAGATGAATTTGAGGAAGGCCCGTCAGCAATGATGAGCTCACGCACACGCGATGATCGTTCGCAAAACTATGAGCATGATTACTCAAACCAGACAGAAGCTACCTCAGCGCCTGATGCATCAGATTTTACCTCAAAAGAAAATGAAGTAATGGCACCAGAACCCGCCAATGAACAAGGCGAAAATAATATTGAAGGAATAACAACATGAGCATAGCCCCTTCAAGTGATGATTCAATTAGTGATGGCGTTGGACGTCGACCTTTCTTAAGACGACGAAAGAGTTGCCCGTTTGCCAACTCAAAGGCGCCGAAAATTGATTATAAAGATCCTAGATTGTTACAAAGATACACATCAGAGCGAGGCAAAATTGTACCAAGCCGAATTACAGCGGTTTCTGCCAAGATGCAACATAAATTGGCCAAAGCGATAAAGCGCGCGCGCTTTCTCGCATTATTGCCCTACGTTGTTAAATAAGACGACGCTGGCTGGCAGTAGCAAGGAGGTCCTAATGTCTAAGGACATGCTGATAGCAGTAGGGGCTGGAGCTACAAGTGGTTTTGCCTCACTTGCTTTTCTTTCAGGGTTGCCCGGAGCAATGCTTATCGTTTACCTAGCACCTTTGCCATTATTAATAGTAGGAATTAACCAAGGTATTAAATCTGTGACTATTTCAAGTGCTAGTGGATTCGTAACAACAATTTTAGCCGGAAACATTCTTTTTGGAGTTTTATACACAGCTATACATGTGTTTCCATCATGGATTATTGTTAGACAGGCTTTGTTAAAATATTCAATGCCGTTTAACCAAAGTGATTATTGGGACCCAGCAGGATCAAGTCTTTGTATCTTGTCAGTATTTGCTGCAGGAATATTAACGCTAGCTTTGGTTTGGTCACAAGGAGAAATAGGGGGGTTACAAAGCCTCATACAGTCCTATTTGGAAGAAGTCTTTAGTAAGTTGCCAATGGATGAAAATTTGCGGAATGGCTTAGTAAGGACATTTGTCCCTTTGTTTCCTGGATATATGGGGACAATGTGGGTATTTCTGGTTGTACTCAACGCCTCAATTGCAATGGCAGTTTTAAAGCAAACCAAGTGTATTAAGAGACCAAATATAAAATTGGAAAATTTAAAGCTTCCAGACTGGATATCATGGTTTATTGTAATTGCTGCAAGCGTCTATCTGCTTAGCGTCCATCTGTTTAGCCAAAAAGAATTAGAGTTTTTTGGTCGAAATCTTACTTTAATGCTCGCTGTGCCATTTTTCTTTTTAGGGCTTGCCGTATTACACAATCTAGCAAACCATGTTACATTTCCACGGTTGTTATTAACGGCATTTTATTTGGCATTATTGCTAAACGTCTGGGTTGCATTAATGATCACTTTAACCGGTATAATAGAACAGTGGTTTGGTTTGCGCCGGTACTTTAAAGACACTGGCTAAAGCCAATGTGAACAAATACGACGAAACCTGATGTCACTTAAGACGTCAATCATGTGCCCCATGTGGGTTAGGAGACCAAAGATGGAAGTCATTCTTTTAGAACGAATAGATAAACTTGGCCAAATGGGTGATGTTGTCTCTGTAAAACCGGGTTATGCTCGCAATTTTTTACTGCCGCAAGCAAAAGCTCTTCGTGCTACAGCAGAAAACAGCAAACATTTTGAAACCCAACGCGCTCAGCTTGAGGCTGCCAACCTTGAAAAGCGTGCTGATGCAGAAAAAATTGGAAAAAAACTGAATGGCCACAAAATTGTAGTAGTTCGCCAAGCTGGAGAGTCAGGACAACTATATGGATCTGTCAATGCCCGTGACATTGCAAATCAGATTGTTGATGAAGGCTTTACCATCACCCGACGTCAGATTGGGCTGGCGCAGCCAATAAAGGCTTTAGGCCTATACGATGTTCAAGTGAGCCTGCATCCAGAAGTTTCAGTAAACATTACTGCCAACGTGGCACGCTCCACAGAAGAGGCTAAAATTCAGGCAAAAACCGGCCACGCCGTTATGTCGATTGAAGAAGAGGAATTAGCACAAGCCAAAATTAAGGCCGAGGAAGTCTTTGAAAAAGCTGAGGACGTTGAAGCTGTAAAAGAAGATACCTTAACTGAAACTGACTCTACATCTAATTCTGAAGCAACTAAAAATGAAGTTGTGGAAAATCCTTCTTCAAGCGAAGAAAAACAAACTGACTAAAAAATTCAATCTATAAACTGAAACGGCGCCCTGTTTAATTGAGGCGCCGTTTTAATGACCAACTTTATATAAAACTAAAGTGTCCCCGATATCCACACAATCCACAGAAGATTCTTCAAGACGAGCGGAGCCGATCTTTGTAGGTTCATCCCATGTCATTATCACCCATACCACCACCTACAAACGAAAACGATAAGCAAACAAATGCTAGTTTTCGTAGTTTACCTCAAAATATTGAGGCAGAAAAATCCCTGATAGGGGCTATTTTTGCTAATAATCGAGCTTATGAGAAGGTCTCAGAGTTTTTGCTACCAGAACATTTTATCATTGCCCAACATGGAAAAATTTATGACGCGTGCTCGCGTTTAATCGAGAAAGGTCAGATTGCCAACCCAGTTTCATTAAAGAGACTTTTTGAACAAGACGATAGCCTCATTGAAATTGGTGGAACTGCTTACTTAGTAGAATTAGCAGAGAGCATGGTTTCAATTATCAATGCAGGAGAATACGGGCGTATTATTTATGATTTGCATGTCAAACGTGCCCTGATTGACATTGGCGAAGACGTTGTTAATCGCGCATACAAGGAAAATGTAGAGGATGATGCAACGCAGCAAATTGAGTACGCAGAACAAAATCTTTATGAACTAGCTACCAATGGGAAATTCGAAGGAGGGTTTCAACCATTTAAAGCATCTATTCTTACAGCCTTGGAAATGGCCGAGGGTGCGCATAAACGAGACGGTGCCCTTGCAGGAGTGACCTCGGGATTAATTGATGTGGATTCTATATTGGGAGGACTGCACCCATCAGATCTCTTAATACTCGCAGGTAGACCCTCTATGGGAAAGACAGCATTAGCCACTAATATAGCTTTTAATGCAGCATATACCCACCACCAGTCAAAAGGAGAACAAGGTGCGGTAGTAGGTTTTTTCTCACTTGAAATGTCTGCGGAACAATTAGCAACACGTATTATCTCAGAGCAAACACAAATTTCCTCTGACAGCATTCGCAAGGGGAAAATTACATCTCCAGAATTTGATCGACTCGTAGCAGGAAGCCAGGCCTTACATGACA
>CACKCT010000055.1:0-5432 GCA_902598645.1 Rhodospirillaceae bacterium
AGGCACCGTTGCTTGAACACCTAATAGAGCTGCGCCAACGCTTAATATATGCATTTGCCTCAGTGGTCATCTTATTCTTCATTTGCTATTACTTTGCTCCAGACTTGTATGATTTTCTTGTTCGTCCCTTGGCAAATATCCTTGAGGGTAAAGATGGAAATCGTCGTCTGATTTTTACTGCTTTGCATGAAGCTTTCTTCACATACATAAAGGTTGCTTTTTTTTCAGCACTATTTCTAGCGTTTCCTTTTGTTTCCATACAAGTTTGGCTTTTTATTGCGCCTGGGCTCTATAAAAGTGAGAAAAAGGCGTTAATGCCTTTTTTGATTGCAACCCCTTTTCTTTTCTTTCTAGGTGGGGCATTGGTATATTATTTTATATTTCCATTAGCATGGGAGTTTTTCTTGAGCTTTGAGTCTATCGGTGGTGCTGGAGCATTACCAATTCAGCTTGAAGCCAAGGTTGATCAGTATCTGTCATTAGTAATGCAACTTATTTTTGCTTTTGGATTGTGTTTTGAGCTTCCAGTACTGTTAACTTTGTTGGGACGGGTAGGTATGGTTACAGCTGAGGGTTTGCGAAAAAAACGTCGCTATGCGATTGTTTTTGCCTTTGTTGCTGCGGCCATATTGACGCCACCAGATGTCATTTCTCAGGTTGGCCTGGCAATACCTACAATCTTACTTTATGAATTTTCAATTTATTCTGTAGCAATGGTTCAGAGGCCATCAGTCAAGGTTGAAGAAGATGTTGATGAAACTTCAAACTTGTAGGCCTTTTGCATAGACGCCAAAAAAACTCAATGAAAAGAGAGATATAATATGTTTGACATTAAGTGGATACGTGAACACCCAACTGAGTTTGATAACGGGATGTTGCGCAGAAAACTTGAGCCAAAGTCAGCATTGTTGATTGCATTGGACAAGAAGCGGCGAGAGGTTGAGGCTAGGGCCCAAGAGCTTCAAGAAAACCGCAATAAGTTGTCCAAAAAAATTGGAATAGCTAAAGCCAAAGGTGAAGATGTAGACAAAATAATAACTGAGGTTTCGCGCACAAAGACAGCGCAAGCTAGAGCTGAAGCGAACGTTCGGGCTAAAACGGAAGAACTCATAGCCGAGATGTCAATAATACCTAATCTGCCTTCAGACATTGTGCCAGACGGTCTTAATGAGAGTGATAATAGAGAAGAGCGAAAGTGGGGAAAGATCCCCAATTTTGACTTTTCGGTAAAGGAACACTTTGAGTTGGGAGAAGCATTAGGACTAATGGATTTTGACTTGGCGGCAAAAATGTCTGGAGCACGATTTGTTTTGCTTTCAGGTGCCTTGGCTCGATTGGAAAGAGCTTTGGCCTCTTTCATGCTAGATCTACATACAGCTGAACATGACCTTATTGAGATTAATCCACCTGCCTTAGTACGTGACAATGCACTTTATGGCACAGGCCAGTTGCCAAAATTTGGTCAGGATCTCTTTAAAACCGAACAAGGGTTATGGATGATTCCGACCGCAGAAGTCCCGCTCACTAATATTGTTGCAGATAGTATTTTAGATGCTAATGAGTTACCGCATCGTATGGCGGCTTTGACATGGTGCTTCCGTTCAGAGGCTGGGTCCTCCGGAAAGGATACACGAGGAATGATCCGGCAGCATCAATTTTCAAAAGTTGAGATGGTAACAATTTCTATACCAGAAGATTCAGACAAAGAGCTTGAACGCATGACTTCTTGTGCCGAGGAAGTTTTAAAACGTCTGGATTTGCCATACAGGGTCGTAACCCTCTGTTCGGGTGATTTGGGTTTTGGTGCACGGCACACGTATGATTTGGAAGTTTGGCTGCCTGGACAAAATAGATATCGTGAAATTTCTAGTTGTTCAAATTGTGGAGACTTTCAGGCACGTCGAATGAAGGCTAGGTATCGTACTGAGAATGAAAAGTCGACACGTTTTGTTCATACTCTAAACGGCTCAGGTCTTGCTGTTGGACGCACATTGGTAGCAGTTTTGGAAAATTATCAACAAAAAGATGGTTCAGTCATTGTGCCAGTTGCGTTGCGCCCCTATATGGGTGGCCTTGAGATAATAACTGCAAATGGCTAGACAAATAAAAAGTATTGAAGATTCAAGAGTATTGATTTCCAATGATGACGGTATTGATGCTCAAGGTCTTAAGGTCCTAGCAAAAGTGATGCAAAGACTTGCTAAGGAGGTTTGGGTCGTCGCACCGGAAACTGAACAGAGTGCTGTTAGTCACTCCTTAACAATTCGTCAGCCCTTACGCATCCGTAGTGTCTCACATAGGTGCTATGCAGTAAATGGCACACCTACTGATAGTGTGTTGTTGGGTATAATAGAAGTGATGAAGGATAATCCGCCAGATTTCGTTATTTCAGGTGTAAATTGTGGTGAAAATTTAGGTGAGGATGTAATTTACTCTGGTACTGTCGCAGCTGCTATGGAAGGTACATTACTAGGATATCCGGCAGTAGCTTTTTCTCAAGTTATTAGCAACCAAAATTCAGTAAATTGGTCAATCGTGCAAAAGTGGTTGCCCGATATTTTCAAGAAAATTGCTCAAATATCGCTTCCTTCATCAGTTTTGCTAAATGTTAATTTTCCAGATGTGCCAGCAGCAAAAGTCAAGGGTATCGAAATAACGAGACAAGGTCGTCGCAAAATTGGCTGTGATCTTCAATCTGGTATCGATCCAAGAGGCGATAAGTATTTCTGGGTTGGTCCACAACGCATTGAAGATACGTTCCGCAAAGGATCAGATCTTGAGGCTGTCAATAGAGGTATCATATCAATTTCACCATTAAGCACAAACCTGAGCCATGTTGGCGCCATTAAAAAGCTCAAGGAAATTTTTTAATTGTCTACAAAAGATGGCAAAGCTCTTTTAATCCTAGAATTACGTCAGGGTGGCGTTACAGATCGTCGTGTCATTGATGTGATGGAACGTATTCCTCGTGAATTATTCGTACCAAAGGCTCTTCGTGAACAAGCATACGAAAACATTGCCCTGCCAATTGGGTTACACCAAACTGTAAGCCAGCCTCTAACGGTTGGTTTAATGACCCAATCCTTAAATTTGACAGATCGAATGAAGGTATTGGAAATTGGGACAGGTTCAGGCTTTCAATCTGCAGTATTGTCACTGCTTTGTCGAAGGTTATACACTATTGAGCGTTACAGGGAATTATCTAAAGGAGCAGAAGAGCGTTTCACAAAACTTCGATTGACTAATATAACAACTCGTGTTGGGGATGGGTCCCTAGGCTGGAAAGAACAAGCACCCTTTGAGCGCATTATAATTACTGCGGCAGCTCATGACATACCTCCGCTTCTCATTGAACAGATGTCCATTGGGGGTATTATGGTTGTACCTGTTAGTGATGGTCGTGATGAAAATGACCAACGGTTGCTTAAAGTTACCAAGACTGAAAATGGTGTAGAAACTGAGGAATTAGGCTTGACCCGTTTTGTTCCACTTATTCAAGGCGATGAGCCCTGAGGTTGTTTTGGTATAAAATGGCCTGAACTCACAATTAAATTTTATCTAGGTTTTGTCTCACTTATTTTTTTGTGTGTGTGTCCAAATCAGCGATTTTGGATTGTGACATTTAGTGGCTGTAGAAAAATTTTTTAACTAGTAAAATATATAATTTTAAATGGTAAGATATTTCATTTTGCCATTGTTTTATAAAGATCTGTGTTTTTACTTGCGTTTAAAACATTATATTTTTCAAACTAATACTACTGTTTAAATTATCCCAAATATTGAAGAAAAGTTGGTTCTTGTTAATAATTAGGAATGATTCGAATCTTGACTATAAAGCAAATGCTTTTTGTTAGTGTTATGGGTATATTACTTGTATCTTGTGGCTGGGCTGAGTGGCCACCAAGTGATAACAAGCCTCGTGCTTCCAACAAGCCATACATAGCAAAAAAATCAGCTTTGCCTTTCGTAAATGTATTCGTTGTCACTGTAGAGAAAGGCGATACAGTTTATGGCCTCTCCATACGTCACCGTGTTTCTACAAGGGCAATAATTGAGGCTAATAAACTTCGTGCTCCTTTTGTGATTAATCGTGGTCAGCGTCTGATAATACCTAGAGCCAAAGATTATGTGGTCAAGTTCGGTGATACAATCAGTAGTATTGCTAACAAATATAATGAGAACACACACGCAATTGCCCGACTGAATTCCTTACGTCCCCCCTATACTATCTTTGTTGGTCAAATTCTATTTTTACCGCATGTAAATCATTCAAACTCAAAACCTTTTCAACAAGCTAGAGTTATCGCAAAAAAAAGCACTAATAAATTAGACAGTGTCTCAAGCAAAGCAGAAGTAATTTCAGCCCCACCAGCGATTACGGGAAAAGGTTTTTTGTGGCCGGTAAAAGGTAAGGTATTATCCTCTTATGGAGGGAAGTCTAGGGGTTTACAGAATGATGGCATTAACATAGCTGCTCCTCGTGGAGCACCAGTAAAGGCGGCTGAAAATGGGATTGTTGCTTATTCAGGAAATGAATTACGTGGTTTTGGTAATTTATTGTTGCTTAAGCATGCCGGCGGTTGGATTACTGCCTATGCTCACAATGATAAGCTTCTTGTGAAACGTGGCGATAAAATCAAAAAAGGGCAAACTATTGCCAGAGTTGGCTCTTCAGGCAGTGTTCAAAACCCTCAGCTTCATTTTGAGTTACGTAAGGGGAAAAAAGCTATTGATCCAATCAAATATTTGCCCAAAGTCTAAGTGCTAAAGCTTTTTACCGAGCTGCCCGGCTAGATGCTGAAGGAATTGCCAAGCAGAACGGCCGGAACGTGAGCCCCGGGTCACAGCCCATTCACTAGCCTGAGAGTGCAGATTATCCCGCTCTATTTTAAGTCCATAAAATTTAACGTAATTTTCCACCATATCTAAGTAGGTTCTCTGGTCGCAATTGTAAAAGCCTAGCCACAAGCCAAATCGATCTGAAAGCGAAACTTTTTCCTCGACTGCTTCTGATGGGGTGATGGCATTAGCGCTCTCATTCTCTATCATATTACGGGGCATCAGATGGCGACGGTTAGAAGTAGCGTAAAAAATAACATTTTCAGGTCGTCCCTCAATACCACCATCAAGAACGGCTTTTAGAGATTTGTAATTAGCATCCTCACTTTCAAATGAAAGATCGTCACAGAACAACAAACACCGTCGTTTAGTTTTTCGCAGAATTGCAAGAAGTTTTGGTAGAGAAGAGATTTCTTCACGGTATATTTCAATTAAGACCAATGGGGAGGAAACTTGTTGATTCACAAATGCGTGCGCGGCTTTTACCAAAGAGCTTTTCCCTGATCCTCTTGCACCCCACAGTAGAGCATTATTGGCAGGCAGGCCATTAGCAAAGTTGGTTGTATTGCTCAAAAGAATTTCACGTTGATGAT
>CACKCT010000056.1:0-5347 GCA_902598645.1 Rhodospirillaceae bacterium
TCAAGCTAACAATATCACTATCAAGTCTTTCTCTGTCACCTATAACAGAAAAGCATATACCTTCTTCATGAAGATTAGGGACCTCACTTTTAAGATAGAAACGTAACAATCCCATCAAATCACTAACCTCATTGGCTGGTCGGTTCCAATTTTCTGAGGAGAAACCATACAGAGTCAGATAACGCACCTTAGCATCAATTGCACTTTTGATGGCTGTTTTAATGGAAGCAGCACCCCTTTTATGCCCAACCGCCTTTGCTACTTTTCGGCTCTTAGCCCAACGTCCATTCCCATCCATGATAATGGCAACATGAATAGGTGGATTGCACTGGTCCTGTGAAACTTGGGTCGTATCGTTGGTGATGCCAGCCGTGCTCACCTTATTATACCTGCAAAATATCTTTTTCTTTGTGCGATAATACTTCGTCAATCTTCTTTACGTATCTGTCTGTGAGATCCTGCACTTCTTGTGAATAATCATGGTGTTCATCTTCTGTGATACTTCCATCTTTTTCGCTGCGCTTAAGCTCATCCATTGCATGACGTCGTACATTACGAACTGCAACACGAGCGTCTTCTGCATATTTGGCAGCGATTTTTGAGAGCTCAAGCCTCCGTTCTTCTGTCAGAGCTGGTAAAGGGACACGAACCAATTGGCCATCTGAGATAGGATTTAAACCAAGGCCAGACTCCATGATTGCTTTTTCTACAGATTTAACCATAGTTTTATCCCACACTTGAACAGTCAGCGTTCGTGGTTCTGGAATGCCAACTGTACCAACCTGATTTAATGGCAACTGCGTACCGTATGCCTCTATCATTATAGGCTCTAACAGGCTAGTAGAAGCACGCCCAGTTCTCAGAGCACCAAATTCCTTTTGCAAAACTTCTAATGCTCCCTCCATGCGACGTGAAACATCTTTTTTAGTATCAGCAATATTTGTTGAACTCATAATCTCTCCTCAAGACTCATGATGTAACTATTCTGTGATAATAGTAAAGGCACCTTTACCATTAACAGCATCAGCAAGAGCTCCCGAATTGTGAATTGAAAAAACAAGAATTGGAACAGAATTTTCACGGGCGAGTGCGATAGCAGAAGTATCCATGACACGAAGATTTTGTGTCAAAACACTTTGGTAACTTAGCTGTTCGTATCGTATTGCGTCTGATACTTTTCTTGGATCATCACTATAAACGCCATCAACCTGTGTTCCTTTCAACAAAGCATTGCATTCCATTTCAACGGCGCGAAGAGCAGCTGCTGTATCAGTCGTGAAAAAAGGATTTCCAGTACCTGCTGCAAAAATAACTAGCCTGCCTTTATCCAAGTGTCGCACGGCTCTTCTGCGAATATATGGCTCACAAACTGTTGCCATAGGAATTGCAGATAGTACCCTTGTGCTAATATTACGGCTTTCAAGAACACTTTGCATAGCTAATGAGTTTATAACTGTTGCAAGCATGCCCATATTATCAGCGCTGGTTCTTTCAATGCCTGCCGCTGGGCCAGCAACACCTCTGAATATATTACCCGCTCCTATAACTAGGCACACCTGCACACCTAAGCTATAAACAACAGCTATTTCATTTGCGATACGTTCGACAATCTTACTATCGAGGCCAAAGTCTTTTTTCCCCATTAATGCCTCGCCCGACAATTTCAAAAGTATACGTCGGTATTTTAGCTGAGAAGGCATAACTGACCTTTTTTTTATTGCAAAAAGTAGGGTTGTATATACGAGTTTTGAATGAACAGATAATATACTAATATCTAATTAAAACCAAGGTAACGCTGAAGATCTTTGTTTTTTGTCTTTCACAAGAACAATAATCTTGTTATTGAATTCTGAGTAAAAAACATAACTTAAATATGTCCTAATTAAGAGCCAGCTAAAGCTGCAACCTCCGATGCATAGTCTTCTTTTTCTTTCTCGATACCCTCACCCAGAGCAAAACGTTGAAAGGCATTAATGTTAACAGCACAGCCCAAGTCTTGAACTGCTCTATCAAGTACTTCTGAAATCTTACTTTCTCCATCAACTACAAATGTTTGCTCAAGTAAACAAACTTCTTCGTAGAACTTACGAATACGTCCTTCAATCATTTTTTTGATTATTTCTTCAGGCTTTCCGCTATCACGTGCCTGATCACTAAGTATTTGTCGTTCACGTTCAACGACCTCATGATCCAAATCGTCACTTGAAATAGACTGTGGAGAAGCAGCTGCAATGTGCATGGCTAGCTGCTTACCAAGAGCATTTAATTTATCTATATCACCTTCTGACTGAAGTGCAACAAGTACACCTATTTTACCAATACCACTTGAGATAGCATTATGCATATACGAAGCAATAATTCCTTTATCAACCTTTAAAACAGACATGCGACGTAGAGCCATATTTTCACCGACTGTGGCGATCATATGTGTCAATTGCTCTTCAACATTACGACCTTCATCGGGATAGGCTGTTGACTTTAATGTGTCAAGATCACCAGCTTTGATTGCAAGGTCGGTTACATTGGTTACAAAAGACTTAAAGTCATCATTGCGAGCGACAAAATCTGTTTCAGCATTGACCTCAAGAATGGCACCACTAGCACCTTTGGTTGTAATTCCTACAAGTCCCTCAGAGGCAACGCGACCAGCCTTTTTAGCGGCAGATGCAAGGCCTTTTGTTCGAAGCCAATCAACAGCATCATCGATACTACCATTAGTTTCTTTAAGTGCCTTTTTACAGTCCATCATTCCGGCACCGGATTTTTCTCGCAGTTCTCTAACAAGAGTGGCACTAATCTCAGCCATCTTATACCTCTTTTATATGTGATGTTTACAAACGATTACTTGACAACAATATGAATTAACCTTCCACCTTCGGCTCATCTTTAGGCTTTTCTGCTGGGATCAATTCTGAGTTCTCAGAAATTTCTTCGTTAACGTCTGGTGATTCAGACAGATCTTCATTCATTACTTGCTCGGCTGCACCAATATCACCACCAGACTCAACTACTTCTTGTTGGATACCATCTAGCACAGAACCTGCAATCAAATCACAATAAGTGTTGATGGCACGTAATGCATCATCATTGCCAGGTATTGGGAAATCAATTCCATCAGGCGAGCTGTTCGAGTCGATAACCGCTACTACAGGAATGTTAAGTTTGTTTGCCTCTGCTACAGCTATGCTTTCCTTATTAGTATCAATAACGACCATAACATCTGGTTGTCCACCCATTTCTTTGATGCCACCGAGGGCCCGGTCTAGCTTATCGCGCTCACGTGTCAACTTTAACAATTCTTTTTTTGTGAGACCCAACGTCTCACCTGTGAACAAATCATCTAATTCTCTTAAACGTCGAATGGATTTAGAAACTGTTTGCCAATTAGTCAGCATGCCTCCAAGCCATCTGTGGTTGACATAGTACTGTCCACAACGTTTTGCAGCCTCCGCAATACGCTCTGATGCCTGTCGTTTAGTGCCAACAAATAACACTCTTCCACCTGAAGCGACAGTATCACGAACCAAAGTCATAGCTCGATGGAGCATTGGCGCTGTTTGCTGCAGATCCATGATATGAATACCATTACGAACGCCATAAATGTATGGGGCCATCTTGGGATTCCAGCGACGAGTGTTATGACCGAAGTGAATGCCAGCCTCTAAAAGTCGACGCATTGTAAATGTAGGTAAAGCCATGATGGCACCTCCTCTTTTCCGGTTAACCTTCCATGAGCGTCGTTCAATATTGAGAACACCGGAGCGACACGCCTTTATAGGCTTTATACGATGAATTTGCATCGTAGCCGCAAGCTCATGTGTGAATTTAAATATAGCAAAAAATTATATGTGGGTTGATACGCTCCTAACTAAAAGAATGCAAGCCTAAACAGACATTCATTTATCTAACTTCTTAATTTTCTGTAGTTCTAGTGGTCTATACGAATTGAATTTTACAAATAAAAACTATTATATTTGAAGACTGAGATTGTTTTAGTTGGATAAAACAGATTTATGCGAGAGAATTTTATGAGCGCAGAAGACTCTAAGGTCATTAAACAATTTTTTTTACAAATAAAAAAACTGGGATTTAATGGCTTTATTATTCCCCATACTGATGATTTTCAAGGAGAATTCGTTTCCGAAAACAATATGCGGCTCCATTGGTTAACTGGATTTTCTGGTTCTGCTGGAACAGCTATTATACTAAATAACCGCATTCATTTGTTCGTTGATGGACGTTACACAATTCAAGCCACTCAGGAGGTCGACCCAAATTTGGTTACCATTCATCACAAACAAGACCCTAGCCCTTATGAGTGGCTAGCTGATAATTTAGAACCTGGTATGAATATCGGTTATGACCCAAAGATTCACAGCATATCAAATATTGCCAATTTAAAAAAACTACTGGCAGGAAAAAAAGCAAACTGCAAAGCCACGCAAATAAATCCAATTGACGGCCTATGGAGTGACCGCCCTTCCCCACCTAATAAAAAAGTTTATCATCATGACCTCATTTACACAGGTTGCAGCAGCGATGAAAAGATAGAAGCCATAGCCAAAGAAATGGGACTTCGAGGGGCCACCGCAATTGTCTTAAATGAACTAGACTCAATAGCATGGGCCTTTAACATTCGAGGTGGAGACACCAAGTACACGCCTTTGATGCAGGGCTACGCAATAATAAAATCAGATGCTAGCGCACAATTATTTGCGAACCCAGACAAATTTTCAGAAGCTACCATAGCTAAACTTGGCAATCATACCACTCTTAGAGATATCACAAATTTCCCAAACAGCCTCGATGAGCTAGGTAAAGGTAAATTGAAAGTTTGCTTAGATCAAAATTCATCAACAGAATGGATTTATAAACGCCTTAAAAAAGCTGGTGCAACTATCGTTTATGGTACCGATCCAACTAAACTAAAACGAGCCAAAAAAAATGAAACCGAAATCAAGGGGGCTCAAGCCGCCCATGACAGGGACGCCCTTGCCATGATTCGTTTTCTAAAATGGTTTGATGAGAACTCTCTAACAAAAAAAATAACAGAAATGGATGTTGTTACAAAGATATTTGAATTTCGAGCACAAGGTGATCTATTTAAAGGCTTAAGCTTCCCAACAATTGCAGGTGCTGGGCCTAACGGTGCGATAGTACACTATGTGCCAACCAATGTAACCAATCGACGACTAGAAAAAGGCTCTCTTTTATTACTTGATAGTGGTGGACAATATCTAGATGGTACCACAGATGTCACTCGAACTTTATCCATTGGCACACCAAGTAAAAAAATGTGCAATTACTTCACTTTAGTTTTAAAGGGCCATATTGCTGTAGCTTCAGC
>CACKCT010000057.1:0-5239 GCA_902598645.1 Rhodospirillaceae bacterium
TTACTGTGCCATGGCTGATCAAAAATAATGAAATTATTCGCTAATATAACAAGAACCCGCTTTTATAATATCATTCATGATTTTCGTTGTCGGGGACCCGGAATATTGATTTGCGTGACAATAGCTACTGCAGCTCAATTTCTTGCTCAACATTATGGGGCGCCCCAAATGCTATTTGCTCTACTACTTGGCATGGCCTTCCATTTTCTTTCAGAAGAAGGGCAGTGTAAGATTGGTATTTATTATTCAGCCAATACACTGTTACGTTTCGGTATCGCGTTACTGGGCCTACGAATCACATTTGAACAGGTAATTAACTTAGGGATTGATACAGTAGCCCTACTCATTGGAGGACTAGTGTTAACTATTATAGCTGGCATTGGGGCATCCAAAATAACCGGGCGAGGAATACGCTTTGGCATACTAACAGGGAGCTCAGTAGCAATCTGTGGCGCCTCAGCAGCCCTGGCAATTTCAGCAATTTTACCTAAATCAGCGAATGGAGAACGTGATACAATTTTTACTGTCATTGCTGTTACTTCATTCAGCACTATCGCCATGGTGCTCTACCCCATTATTGCAACCTTTATGGGGTTAGAAGATGAACTATCTGGTATTTTTCTTGGTGGTACCATCCACGATGTAGCTCAGGTAGTTGGTGCAGGCTACACAGTTTCTGATGAGGCAGGTGATATTGCCACAATTACCAAATTGTTTAGAGTCGCCATGCTAGTTCCTGTAGCTATAGTACTTTCAATTGTTTTTCACGGTGAGAATAAAAGTACTGGCAGAGCTCCCCTGCCATTTTTTATTGTAGGTTTTTGCGCAATGGTGGCACTTAATAGCAGCGGAATTGTACCAAACTTTATACACAAACTATTAATAGATGTATCTCAATGGTGTTTAGTTACGGCAATAGCTGCGCTGGGAATCAAAACCTCATTAAAAGCAATGTTAACTATAGGATATCAACCAGTAGCAGTTCTTTTAATGGAAACACTCTTTATTGCCACTTGGATGCTGGCAGGTATAAGTTTACTCAATTAGGAGTTTAATTACTGACTTTTTACAAAATTGTAATTTACTTAAAACGACTAATTAATTGCAGATAAATCATATATGGTTTGCAATTTATACCACTTTCAGATGTCTTTTTAAAAACCCATCAACTAATATCATATGCGGAACAGTAAGTGCAGCAAGCCCGATAAAAATCACCCGTAATAATGCAGTCTCTACCGGCACTTGTTCATATAAGCACCAGTATACAAACCCACCAAAAAACCAACTAGCTATCGTGAAAGATATGGCCTGAATATAAAAATAGTTACTCTGGGTTGTTTCCTGCAAAAAACGCCTCAGGCAAAGCAAATGACGTACTGAATGTATACAGCAAAAATATAAGGCAAATCCAACTAGCGGTGAAAAAAGAAAAAGGGTAAATAGTAATAAGTTTAGTTCCATGAACCCAAGTCGCCAACGTTGGTCCCAAAGTGCCTGACATCCATAAATCACAAAACAAGTGACCACAAATATCGTGGTTATATCCATGGCTAACCACACAACAGATGTATCCTGACCAGTTATATAATTAAAAATTTTGTCAACTTCCAACTTATGAAATTGACTAATACCTGCCACTACCCCGCCACCATGGGCAATAACTTGCACCCACCTAAACCAGCCACGTTCAGATCGAGCATCACCAAATCCAAAATGGAGTGCGCTAATTAAAAGGAAAACAATTAATGATATTATGGGAAACAAAAACCACAAAACTACAACCAATAACGTCATCAAGACGTAGTAAAGTAAAAACCTGCACAAAAAATATGGTCGATTCGAAAAACCAAGTTGAACCGCAATTGCGCCATCAAAAGCACCATGAGGTAAACCAATCACAACCACAGCTAATAGTGCTAATATGTTGAAAAGGCCAAGGCTGGCAGTCAGATTTTCAAAAACCATCAATTATCCTACGCATATTATGATGTTTTGAGGTCATTGCATCACCTCTATGCAGATCGTTTAATGATCAACAAAACTAAAGCATATATAAAAATAAATTTTGGCATAGCTAGTACCACTTTCAAGCGAACCAACCAACCTGCTTCACCACTAAGAAATTGTGCAAATGCATCTCCATCTAAGGCTTTTGCCATCTTAAGAAATAGCTCTGGCGCAATATCAGGTCTCAACTTTAAAACTTTCACAAACACCTCATCCATCCATAGATCAACAAGTTTATGTGGACACTTGATAACTAGTGGATTTGTTGAATTTTTATTTTTACCTTTGGCATTTTGGATGGTTGCCAAGATTTGTTTTTGTATAAAAGCAAAAGCATAGCCACTAGATGGTCGAATAGCGTTGCCATTACCACCAATGCCTATGTTTTCACTTTTTACAGAAGGTAGACGGCCAAGTGGTATACCACCTTTTTCAACCCGCTCTATAGTAAAATCATCTACTCCAAAATGCCGGTTGACGTAGGTTTTAATAGCTGTTTCAAAAAAAGAATCCGGTTCTCTTTTTTTAGAGAACATTGTTGACTCAACAAGCGCTTTACTGCTTGAAAATGGGAGAGTGTAAATAAAATGAATTCCTCTAGATTGATCACATCTAAAATCCATTAGAATTGCATTCTCTGCATTAAAACTGCCGGGTTTTGCTTTTATTTCCCATCCAATAAAATACTGAAACATTTGATTTACTGAAACAATTGGAGGTCTACTATCTAGAATTTGGGCATCAGGAGAGACAACCAAGTTTGCCTGATTTATAAACTTTACTCCATTTTCCCTTGCAAGCTGAATACAATTTTTTTCCCACTTTTTTCTACTCAAAGCATAGTAAGTGTGTGTGTCTGATGACAATACAACTTTTCCCTTGGCTGAGATTATACTCCAGAAATTCCAACCTTTTCTTGCTAATTCTGCAGCATTATCAAGACCATCAACTCTCCAGAAACCCCATACATGTTCTTTTTGGGCTGGGGCCCCATCGGGTTGAATGATAGTTAATTGATGTAGAGGTAACTCACCAGCCCGTGCTGCAAAAGATAGAGCAGCACAGCCATCTCCAATAATATGGACTTCCCTTTTAGGGATGAGGGTCCTTGGGCTATTTAACATAAGGTAATCCTTTGAGAGAGTCATGAAGTGAAGAGTCATGACAACTTTCCTGAAAAAAATGCAACCGTCCACAGAGACTTCCTAGAGCAAATAGTGATTGCTTAAGCTTAGTACTTTTACTTGTAACTTGACGTCCCTGATGCCAAGCACATCCCCTAGATTTAAGTTGCACTCCAATCTGACGATAGACCTGCGCAGCTATGGCTATGCCAAGATGAGCCCTCCAAGGAAGAAAGGTATAACCCTTTGCACCGCTATGGTAAAACCTATCAGCTAGTGCCAACAAGCGTTCTAGGGCAGCTTTGATCATTTTTGATTCTTTTCCCGCAGGATCTTCTGAAGCCATGCAGATAGCTTTTGGAGATAATCCATTGACCCAGTTGGCAGGAATGTAACGGCGCCCCATACGGGCATCCTCCAGTACATCACGTGCTATATTGGTCAGCTGCATCCCGATACCAAGATCAATGGCAAACGCATCTGCCGCCGAGTTTTTTGATTCTAGAACTTTACACATCAGTAATCCAACAGTTCCTGCAACCCGATATGAATAACGCAGCAAATCTTCCTCAGTATTGAGGCATACTTGTTCATCTAGGTCTTGAATCAAACCCTTTAAAAGCTCTAGCAAAACTGTCTTGGGAAAGCCCATTTCTGTAATTAAAGGCTGAAAACTAGCATAAACTGGATCATTACAATGTATACCAGATCTCAAGCTTGCATAAATACTTTTAAGTCGTGAGGGGCCATCAGCTATTTCACCATCAGCCATGTCATCAAGGAGTCGACAAAAAGTATAGAGACGAGCAGCATTGTGAGCCACATTTGCACTAAGAAAATGACTTGCCCAGTAAAAACTCTTTCCGTTTAAAGCTAAAGATTCATGCGACTTTATTAATTCATTTCGAACCATATCTGTATCGTATAAAAAATATTTTACTTCTTTAGCAGTACTTTCTTAACTTGCTCGGTGAACCTGCTCCTCTTTTTCAATGAGGGCCTCTACCACTTTGGCTGAACAAAGCACTCCCGGCATACCAGCGCCGGGATGAGCGCCAGCACTTGAAAAATAGAGATTTGGGATATGTGGGTCACGATTATGATAACGGAACCAGGCTGATTGAGAGAAGATTGGAGCGATGGAGAAACCTGCACCATGCATAGATCTATAATCGGATTTAAAGTCTTCAGGCGTCATCCAAAAGTCATCTCTTATAGTAGTTTCAAGTTCTGGCATGATGGTATTACTCAAGGCAGTGACGATGCGATCACGAAGACGCGGCCCCTCTTCCTTCCAATTGATATTTCCAAGCAAATTAGGAACAGGACACAAAACATAAAAGCTATCACAGCCTGTAGGTGCAAAACTTGAGTCCGTTGCTGTCGGTCGATGTATATAAAGTGAAAAGTCTTCAGCTAGGATCTTTTTATCAAAGATATCTGAAAGTAATTCTTTATAACGCATACCCATCCATATCGTGTGGTGGGCCATATCTGTATAAATTTTGTTGGCTCCAAAAAAAAGTACATAAAGACCCATTGAATACTGATTAGAGGACTCAGGAAGAGCACGTTTTCGACGCCTATGACCAAGTCCAAGCATTTGGCTGTATACTGTTGGAGGATCACAATTACAAATTACTCTATCTGCTGTAAACACCTGACCACTAACAGCACGTGCGCCAGTTGCTTTACCACTATTAATAGTAATTTCCTCAATATCAGTATCCAAAATGATTTGAATTCCAACCCTTTCAGCCAAATTATGCAGTTCCTCCACTAATTTTCCCGTGCCACCCATGCAAAAGAAAACTCCCCAACGACGTTCTAAATAGTGAATCAAGCTGTAAATTGACGTAGTTTTGAAAGGATTACCACCAACCAAGAGTGGATGAATGGAGAACGCTTGGCGTAATAGCGGATGTTTTATGTAACTATTAACTAATTGAGCAACCGTTTTATAACTGCGCAATCTCATTAATGAAGGCACTTGCGCTATCATTGTCCAGAAATTATTAAAAGGCTTATCAGCCAATTTTTCATAACCTATTTTAAAAATTGCTTTTGATGCCTGCAGAAGATTAGCATAACCCTCAACGTCTTCA
>CACKCT010000058.1:0-5181 GCA_902598645.1 Rhodospirillaceae bacterium
GATCTTGTAGCAAAAGAAACCCTATTTTCAAGGACTAAAATCCTTGTTGAAACTGAAAAAATTGAGTTGATCTTTCTCTATGTAAAATAACAAAAAAGATTATTATTGGATTGTTATGGAAAAGCCCTTAAGACTCTCAAAATTAGTAAAGCTTACTTTGGCTATATTACTATTAACTTTTTTTGACGATTCACAAACTGATGCTAAAAATGCCTCGTCAAATATAATAGATAATGACCACACACAACTGCGTCTTCTCTCCAGCATTACTGCCGTTGGGAAGTCAGAGACGCTGATGCTTGGTTTGCATTTTACTATGAAGCCCGGTTGGAAAGTTTATTGGCGCAGCCCCGGCGATGCAGGTTACCCCCCTTCCATAGATTGGAGAGGTTCAACTAATCTCGGCGATTTTGAAATGTTGTGGCCCATTCCACAACGGTTCTCAATATTAGGTCTAGAGACACTCGGTTACAAGAATGAAGTCTTATTTCCTATTAAAATTAGACTGAAATCGCCGGGCAAATCTTTGCTCGCTGTTGCTAACATAGATTATCTTACGTGCAATGAAATTTGTGTGCCTTACAAGGCAAAATTAGCCCTAGACTTAAAAGCCGGTCCGGCTCTCCCTAGCGACTTTGTACATATTATAAATCGTTTCGTTGCTCTTGTACCAGGAGATGGAGCTACCCACGGTGTCTCCATTGATACCGTAGAATCTATAGGCAAGGGGAAACAGGTCTACCTTCGTGTAAAGGCCAGTTCAAGAACACCTTTTACATATCCAGATGTCTTTTTTGAAGGTCCTGATGTTCTGGTTTATGATAAGCCAAGCGTTGTGTTTCAAAGCCAAAACAAAGAAGTCATACTTACCTCAAAAGTCCACGGAACCGAGGATTTGGAGCCGCCAAATAAACTAGCAAACCTTATATTTGGCGTCACGGTAAGAGACGGGGATCGATCAGCAGAGCGCACATTAAGCATCAGACAAGTCTCTTCTAAAGACCCGAGTATCTCTTTTGGTTACATCATAGTCTTGGCTTTGTTAGGAGGCTTAATATTAAATCTTATGCCCTGTGTCCTCCCTGTTCTGTCTTTAAAACTACTCAGTATTATTGGCCATGGAGGTGGTAAAAAACATCAAGTTCAATTAAGTTTTATAGCTTCTGCAGGTGGAATTATCTTTTCTTTTATCTTACTTGCTGCGACTCTTGCAGTTATGAAAAGTGCTGATATGACAATAGGCTGGGGTATCCAGTTCCAGCAATCTTGGTTTTTAATTGCTATGATATTAACTATTACACTTTTCGCCTGCAATCTCTGGGGCCTTTTTGAGTTTCGCCTGCCTTATTGGATTAGTCGCCTTGGTGAAAATACAGCCCACATTCAAGGGCTAAGCGGAAATTTTCTCACGGGCTGTTTTGCAACCCTGCTGGCGACGCCGTGCTCGGCTCCTTTTCTCGGTACCGCTGTTGGCTTTGCATTGGCTCGGGATACAATTGATATTTTTGCTGTCTTTACAGCCCTTGGTTTTGGTTTAGCCCTTCCTTATTTATTAGTTGCCTCAATACCTTCACTTGCCACCCGTTTACCCAAGCCAGGCAGGTGGATGATCACTCTACGGCAAGCAATGGGCTTCGCACTTGCCGGAAGTACAATTTGGCTGTTGAGCATTCTTTCTAGTGCTATGGGTCAAAACATTGGCCTACTGGTTGGCAGTTTGACCTTGTCTTTGATCGGCATATTGTTTCTTGCAAAACGACTGAATAAAATGCGGAAGATTGGTGTTTGCGGAGTTGCAGTAGTAGCACTCCTTGCCTTTAGCGTCCCATCTTTAATGACATATCAAGCACCAGAGAATATAACATCAAACAAAGACCCACGGTTCAAAAATATTTGGCAACCTCTTGATGTCAAAGCAATCCCCAAGTTAGTTGCCGATGGAAAAACTGTATTTGTCGATGTTACCGCTGATTGGTGCTTAACCTGCCAAATCAATAAAGTATTTGTAATTTCTCAAGATAACATTTTGCAACGCTTGGAACAAAAGAATGTAATAGCAATGCAAGCTGACTGGACCCTACCCGATGATGCGGTTACCGCTTATTTGGTGAGCTTTGGGCGTTATGGCATACCTTTTAATGCGGTCTATAGTTCAAAAACACCCAGGGGCATGGTCTTACCAGAGTTACTAAAACAAGATGCTGTCATCGAAGCCCTCGACATGGGTCGTTAAGATTTTCAGATACTTGATTTCAACTAAGGTTGAACTATGTTGTTCTTGCAAGTGTGCAATTTTATTTTTTACGAGGAAATACCATGACTATTAAACCCGGAGAATGTATCCCTTCAGCAACCCTTCATGTAATAGGTGTTAACGGTCCCACAACAGCCAACACAGTCGACCTTTTCAAAGGAAAGAAAGTAGCTATGTTTGGAGTGCCTGGCGCCTTCACACCAACTTGTTCAACAAAACATGTCCCAAGTTATCTAAATAACGTGGCAGCATTAAAAGAAAAAGGTATTGACTCTATCATTTGCCTATCCGTAAACGATGCTTTTGTTATGGGAGCATGGGGAAAGGAACATAATGTTGGGGATACGATCATTATGGCAGGTGACGGCAATGCAACTTTCAGCAAAGCAATTGGATTAGACGTTGATTTGACAGATCACGGCATGGGCATACGATGTCAACGCTTTTCAATGATAGTCGACGACGGGGTGGTAAGCATACTAAATCACGAATCACCAGGTGAGTATAGAATTTCCAGTGCCGAGTTCATGCTAGAGCAACTATAACAAAAAAGCCGTAGCAATTAGACTACAGCCTTTGTTGGCTGGCCTCAAAATTAGAAACTCATGTTTCAGTAATGGCGAGAAACATTTGATTTTGATCTTTAGTGTCTAAAAATTGATTATCTGCCACTGCTCCTAGAGTTATAAGGATAGTAAATTATAATTCACCCTTATATAGTGTTATCCCCTGCCTCGCCAGCTCGTCAGCTCGCTCATTTTCAATGATACCGGCATGGCCTTTTACCCAATGCCATTCAACTTTGTGACGTTGTATAGCGACCTCGAGGCGTTTCCAGAGATCCGCATTCCTGACAGGTTTTTTAGAGGAGGTGCGCCACCCATTCTTTTTCCAATTGTGAATCCACTTGGTAATACCATCGCGCAAATAAGTACTGTCTGTAAAAAGATCAACTTCCATACTGCGTTTTAGGTGCTCCAATGCCATGATAGCAGCCATTAATTCCATACGATTGTTTGTGGTCTCGAATTCACCCTCATAAAGTTCTTTTTCTTGACCGTTCCAAAGCAGTAGCGCACCCCATCCACCAGGCCCTGGATTACCAGAGCATGCACCATCTGTATAGATTTTAACTCTCTGATTCATGCCGGATCTAGACCATAAGAACTTGGATTGGTAACGCCTTGGTGAAATTTCAGTCTTTCTAGATATTCCAAAGGATTTTTGATCGTAACAACCGCATCTTTCGGAGTGTACAAACAATCATACAAACGTGTTAGCAAAAAACGAAGGGCACTGCCACGAGCTAGTAAGGGTAAAATTGCCAACTCTTCACTAGAAAAGTCTCTGACTTTACAATATGCACTAAGCATCCGTCGTGCTTTAGTAGTGTTAAAACTACCATTTGCCTCAAAACACCAAGCATTAAGACATATAGCCACGTCGTACACAAAAATATCATTGCAAGCAAAATAAAAATCAATAAGCCCAGAGAGGTTATTACCTTTAAAAAAAACATTATCAGGAAACAAATCAGCGTGAATTACTCCAGATGGTAAACCTGAACTGGGTTTGGGCCATCGCTCCTCTAATACTTCAATTTCCTGCGCTAAAATATCAAATAGCCCTGGTTTTACTTTATCTGCCTGTGCACCAGATGCATCCAGTAGTCCTCGCCACGAGTCTACTGAGAGAGCGTTGGGGCGTTTTATTTCAAAATCAACGCCAGCTAGATGCAATCTAGCTAGTGCTCGGCCCAACTCAGCGCAATGATTTGGCGAAGGGCGCCGTGGCCACATACCTTCTAAAAAACTGATTATTGCTGCGTTTCGGCCACACAATTGGTTTAATGCTTGACCATTAATATTCTCAATCGGTGTAGGGCAAGGAACACCTCGTTCAGCTAGATACCTCATTAGACTTAAAAAAAAAGGAAGATCGTTTGCAGCAACGCGCTTTTCATAGAGTGTAAGTATATAGGAACCTTTGTCTGTTGTTAGCAGATAATTGGAATTTTCAGTTCCCTCTGCAATTCCCTTGAACGAGGTAACTTTACCAATTGAGTAACCTGCAACAAAGGTGACTAATTCCTCATCTGTGACTTCAGTATAGACCGCCATAACAAACCTCAAGTTTTCTTGCCCTTTACTTACGAAACAAGGTAGCCTTTGGAAAGAACTGCCTACATTTTAAAACTACAACTTGAATCAATTAGAGTACAGCGCGATATGTGTAGTAAGAGATTATTATTTTACAATACGTGTTTGATAGCTCTTTTCATCCTAGCTTTACCAGAAGATGCACACACAGCACGTGCAAAGGAGAAATTGCCTACAAGTAATTTTAAAACATTTGACCTTTCTGCCTTTAATGCGACTGTGGAACAAGTGCAGAGTGCCCTAAAGGACGCTGGTCTCTACAAGGGCATTGTTGATGGTCGCTTCAATCATGATACTGAAAGGGCAATTCTTGAGTATCAAAACCGTGAGGGCTTGGTGCTCAACCCCATAGCCAGTAAGGAGCTAGTAAAACATATTCAATCAAGAAGAAAAGTTCGATCCCTCCTCAACCAATTACAAACCCAACGTTTAAACGCTATAGAAGAAGCACGTGAAGCCTTACTTTCACAACTTGAAATCCGAAATCTTATCTTCAGTTCAGCTAACAATGATGCACATGAACCAAAAAAAAATACAGCACAATGTTTTATAAACCCAACAACTAAGTGCCTTCTTGACGGTGCATCTGTAAGTGCCTCTAATATATTTAAGAATGAACTTCGTGATTGGGTTTTATCGGAAATTTTAGTTACTCAAGCTAATGCAGGATTGAACGCTGAGGCATCCAAAACAATTCGCCAAATTATTGATCCAAGGATTATTTTGGTTGCCTTGCGCGATATTTCAAAGGCTAGAGCCTTAGCAGGA
>CACKCT010000059.1:0-4905 GCA_902598645.1 Rhodospirillaceae bacterium
TCAACTCTTCTATACCGTCGAGAACATCAATTTTAGTTAAGGCAATACCCTGAATACCATTAACTTTGACGGATTGGCGAACCAAAACTGCATCAAACCAACCACACCGACGAGGTCTACCAGTTACAGTACCTAATTCTCGACCACGTTTAGCAAGGTTTTGTCCAACCTCTCCCTCAAGTTCGGTAGGAAACGGACCACTTCCTACACGGGTAGTGTAGGCTTTAGTTATACCGAGAACGTAATCAATAGCTCCTAGCCCTTGCCCTGATCCAGTTGCGGCTTGGCTAGCAACTACATTAGATGAAGTGACGAATGGATACGTTCCATGGTCTATATCGAGCATGGTACCCTGTGCTCCCTCATAGAGTACCCTTTTCCCCAATTTTTTTGCCTCATCGAGTTTTTTCCACACGGCCTGTGTATAAGGCAATAGCTTTGGAGCTAATTCTTTGAGTTGGTTTAGTAAATTACCTCCGTCGATTTCTTCCATGTTAAGGCCACGCAATAATGCATTATGATGCGATAATAATTTTTCAATTTTTTCAACTAGTGCCTCAGAATCTGCAAGATCGCCTGCTCGGATAGCCCGCCTTGCAACTTTATCCTCATACGCCGGACCGATGCCACGTCCTGTGGTCCCAATTTTGGATTTTCCAAGGGCTTCTTCACGAATCTTGTCAAGGTTTCCATGCAAGGGTAGAATCAGAGGAGCATTGTCGGCGATGTAAAGATTTTCTGGAGAAATATCAATATCCTGATTGCGAATATTATCAATTTCCTTGAGCAAAGCCCATGGATCAAGGACTACACCATTCCCAATTATGGATAATTTGCCTCCTCTAACAACTCCAGAAGGAAGCATATTAAGCTTATATGTTACCCCATTGATAACAAGTGTATGTCCTGCATTATGACCACCTTGAAAACGCACAACAACATCAGCCCTTTCAGATAGCCAATCAACAATTTTACCTTTACCCTCGTCGCCCCATTGCGAGCCTACTACTACTACATTGCCCATGTTAAGATTATCCTTTAAGTGACAACTGATTATATTTTTTTAATTATTCCATTGAGTAAGTAGTGGGAACAATGCATGCGTTTTGCTTCTGCTTTGTCGTTCCCTTTAGCTTCTAGACCACTTATTGTAATCCATCCTTCTTTACGAAGTTTGCGAGCCTCACTTATATCCGTTATTGCTGGAATATAGAGACGCTTATTTTCACCAGAGGTGGGTATAGCGCGTAATATACTGTCCATAAATAGGGTAATCCCTGTTGCGGGCTCGCTATTTTTTGCTTCTTTATCACCTGTAAGATAACGCCCACCGCGACCCAGCTCACCTCTAATGCTTTTTGCAAAAATAGTGAAAGTTATCCCAGTGTGATATTTAAGGTCACGACTCTCAACCAGATCAACAGTTAAATTTACAGCAGGTGCCACGGTGCTGATATCATATATCACACTTTCCAGAGAATGGCATTCTGCAGCCGTTGTTTTGGGTAGTTTAAGCTTAGCCAAGGATGTTAACGCAGTTTTTGCAGGTCCAGTAATTCTCAACAACCCCTCTAACTGGTTGATTGTATCAATGCTAATTTCTGAATCGAGGCAAGCGAGCTTAGATTCATCCTTACGGTCCAGGACTGCGTATAAATTTTTTAAAATATCCTCATCTAAATCTAAATGCCGTACTATTGATGGTACTAGTGTTGGTAACCCAACATCAATTGATAAATCGTCGATGCCAAGACTGTATAACGCCTCGACAGCCATTAAAATTACCTCAGAGTCAGCCTTGGGACTTTGGTTTCCAATTAGCTCTGATCCAACTTGACCAAACTGGCGCTCAGGGCGTATCTGAGTGCCACGAACTCTGAGGACTTGTCCTCCGTAACAAAGCCGAATTGGTCTAGCTTTCTTTTTTAGTCTTGTTGTTGCGATGCGGGCGACCTGCATGGTCATGTCTGTTCTTACACCCATCATGCGTTGTGATATTGGGTCCATAATACGAAATGTCTGTTCGGCCATAGCTGAACCACCGCCACTCAGTAAACTTTCTTCGAACTCAATTAATGGAGGTTTTACCCTCTCATAACCAAAGCTGGAAAAACAAGCAATGATATGTTCTGTAGCATACGCCTCTATTTCAGCATGTGGTGGCAGTACATCACACATTCCAGCTGGTAAAAGGTCTTTATTTGTATAATCATTCATAAAATTTATTGGCCGCGTTATTTAAAGGAGGGTGAATGCAAACCAAGCCTGTGTGCTTAGTACTCGGAATCCACAACAACGGCAAATAGAAAAAAGCAAAGCGGTTAGTATAGGTCAAAAGTTCTGCTTTTGATTTTTTTCCCAATTTTATTGACCATTTCAGGGGCCATGGCCGAGATAACGTCTCCACTAAACGAGTGACTCTGATTGGTCGTGGTCCAAGCCTGCCAGTGGTGTTTTCCATTTGTACGATTGATGATAGATACGTCGAGGCGAAAACGGCCATTTGTCCCGACAGTTGTCTCGCCTTTGCCTTGATTGAACATGCCCCCTGAATTGCTATCAAATAGATTAAAACGCATTCTGGCATCCTCTCCGCCCTCGCGACCACCATGGGCATCCAATTCAAGAATTGACCGTCTGTTTCGAGTTGTGTACGTGCTAAGTTCATTACTTGTTCCGAAAGTGAATACTAAAGGAGCATTTCGTCTAATAGAATAACCCTTGGTTTTAAGTAGATGCTCAAATTTTTGTTTTAAAATTATATTCTGATCGGAGTCATCTAGAGGCTTTACAATAAAGGCTGTGTTTTGCGGAAGTTCCTTATATGAGATAGCATTCATTAGGCCTTGGCCTGCAGCTTGTGCTTGAACTATATCCGGGAATTTTAGAAACAAGCCAGAAGAAAACAATAGAATAATATAATATAAGTGCTGCTTCATTCAAAACCTTTCATGTCCAAAATGCTGAGTATGCCAATACATAATCATTAATTATTCGCAGGCAATAGCGATCTGTCAACATCAGAAAGCAGGAGAAAGAGTTTGTTAAAGAATTTCTGCAAATATTGAATTGTTACTAGTTGAGTATAAACCCCTCGAGGTTTTGAACGTGGTTAATGTTTAAAAGGGTAGCATCAATGGTTACAGTAAATGAAATATCCCAGAGTATAACAATTTTTAGGCTAACAGGCATGTTTGGACTTGGTTTTATTTCAGGATTGTTGGGCGGCTTTGCCCTATTGTTTCTTGCTGTTTAAAACGCAAGGTAGCCGATAATGGATTGTGTTTTGCAGGCCATGTACCAGAGTCAATAACTGTTGCTGAATTAAAGATTAGGTAACTATTACGTCCATAATGAGGTAATGGTTTGAGTAAATATTTTAATGCTCTCGTGTCATTAGCTTCAATTATCAATAAAGGAAATAGTTTACCTTTTTGGGATAGGTGGCGGGTAGTCCAAACTCGAGCTGAACCAAGCCCCAACAAACTCTTTGGTGTTGTTGGCAAACCATTTTCTTGGAGGTATCGTGATACTTCTGGTGTTGTTCCAATGATTAATTTTGGATTTTCATGATTAGAAATTTGCGTTTCTTCTGCATAGGTGGGAGGATTATCCAATATTCTTGTCGCTAGTTTTTTTGCTATATTACGCAGATTTTTATTGGAACTGATCAAAAAAACAATAGAGTTTGAGTTTAAAGTTATATCTCGTAAGATCGGTGAGGTTTCATTGGGACCGAGCTTGCGAAAAACATTAAAGTTGGGGTCGATCTCAATTGATATTGGAGGTTCTGAAAGTCTCAAATCTATTTTTGAATTTTTTCTGGTGATTCTTATTTGGTCCGACTTTATACCACTCTTAGTTGATATTTTGATTGGTATGTCCAGAGAATAGGGAGGTTCTGGTTGTAATAACCTGAAAGAGAGCTTTTTTGCCCCAAAAAAGACTTTTGACATTTCTAAGCGTGGTGCGCCTTTTCGATTTACCCATTGCTGGAAAAAAATTTGTAAATCCAGGCCTGTTGTTTCTTCAAATGTTTTCTGGATATCTTCCCAACTGGCCGTTTTCGATTTGTATGCCCTCCAAAACCTACGAATGCTGTTTTCAAAAGACTCTTTGCCAACTTTGTTTGAAAGCATATGAAAAATAAAGGCGGCCTTTTTATAGCCAATAATCTGGCTGGCATCGTGTTTTTTACTTATAAATGATCTAACTGGCATATCTCGTTGAGGTGGAAGGGAAGAATAATCTCGTAACCATGCTTGTCTCATGCGTCTACCGTTATAGACATTTCGTTTTGCAGATAGAGCATAGTCCGCCATATATGTGGTTAGACCCTCAGCCCAGTTACCTTCTTTGTAGTCAACTTTAACCCCATTGCCCCACCAGTTATGTAGGACTTCATGGGCAAGAGAAGTGAAGCGGATAAAGGGAAGTCGTAAAACTGTTTCTCCTATGTAGGTTAATCCTGAAAATCCAAGGCCAACTGGTAATGGACCTGAGATAATACTAAAAGAAGAAAATGGGTAGTCGCCAATTAAGCTTTCAAAGTATTCAATGTGTTCAATTGTAGACTCTAGATATTTGTCAGCTAAATCAGATATTTCTGATGAAAAATAGGTTCTCAGTAAAATTTTTTTGTGGCGTCTTTCCTTTACAATGAAGCGACCAGCAATTAAGACAATACCGGTTGCTGGTATTTCAGACTCAAAGACAGCATTGTAGAAACCACCAGTAGTATTTTCTTCAATGAGGCGACCTGGAACTATGGCTTTGTGATTTTCATCTATAATTATTTTCAAGTGATAAGTGGAGGTTATATCTTCTACGTAGGGATGCCATGCAGACCAAGAAGATAAATAACTTCCTTTTTCAGAAGTCATTAGTGATATATTTCTTAAGCCC
>CACKCT010000060.1:0-4740 GCA_902598645.1 Rhodospirillaceae bacterium
GCATTGTTTTTTTATCTTTTATTTAAGTCTTTGAAATGAGTCCTAGCAACAAAGCTCATGACAGTTTATCATAATCGACATGAGAACCTTTTTGTTGATTTACTATGGTCATATAGATTTATTAGGAGTCGGATTTAAAACTTAGTAATTTCATGGTCGCAGATAAGCAGTAAAATAGATTAGTTTTTAAAAAAAGTAATATTACAATATTGAAAACCTCGGGGGTATCGTCAACGTGTTAAAAATAATAAACATGACCAAACAATTTGGTGATCTTAAAGCCTGCGATAATATTAACTTAGAAATTCCAAGTGGCCAGATGATTGGTATTATCGGTCGATCTGGGGCTGGCAAGTCAACCTTGCTTAGGGCTATTAACCGGTTGGGTGATGCTACAGAGGGAAGTATTATATTTGGTGAGGGAGATGAGGCCTTTGATGTATGTAAGCTCAAGGGCAAAGAGCTTCGCCAATGGCGTGCTCATTGCGCGATGATTTTCCAGCAATTCAATTTGGTTCCTCGTTTAGATGTCATCACAAATGTTTTAATGGGTCGGATCAACTACAACAGCACCTGGAAAACTTTGTTGAAAAGATTTAGCCCTGAGGAGCGTGCGTTTGCTATCCGCGCTTTGGATCGTTTGGATGTAAGTACCCAAGCACTACAGCGAGCTGACACCCTGTCTGGTGGTCAGCAACAACGCGTTGCCATCGCAAGAGGTCTGGTTCAAGAACCACGTTTGCTACTGGCTGATGAGCCTATTTCATCTCTTGATCCCCGCAACGCTGGTATTGTTATGGACGCGTTGAAAAAAATAAATGAGGAAGATGGAATAACTGTCATATGCAACTTACACACACTTGACACAGCAAAAAAGTATTGCGAGCGTCTTCTTGGTATGAAAAACGGGGTTGTTGTTTTTGACGGTGAACCAGCAGAGTTAACAGTTGATATGATCCGCGAGCTCTATGCACTTGGTGATGGAAGTGATGATGAGGAATTTGATCAGGCAATAACTCAAACTTCAGTCAACGTGGCGACTGATTAAAACGGATAAAGGAAATTTACATAATTTTAGGAATCTAATTGTTGTTAGACTTCTTTAATACTTGGGTTGTTAAAAAATGACCCCAATAATAAGAAAAAAATAGAATACTAACCAAAATTTTAAGGTAATTTATTACCTTATCAACAGGAGGTAAAAAATGTTGCTTCGACGTTCTCTACTAAAAACTGCTACAGCAGTACTTTTCGGTGCTGCTCTTACAGTTAATTCTGCAAGTGCCGACTCTTACATTGGTGGCTGGCAGAAAGATTACCCAGTGATCAACTACGGTGTGATCTCCGTGGAAACAGCCACTGATAATCTTAAATCTCAGAAAAAGTTTGTTGACTATGCTTCTAAGGAGCTGGGCGTACAGTTCAAGTTGTTCACAGCTGCTGAATATTCAGGAATTATGAACGGCCTGGTTGCTGGTCAGGTTCAGGTTGGATGGCTTGGTGCAAGTAGTTATGCTAGTGTCTGGCAAAACTGTAAGTGCGTAGAGCCTATTGCTGGTGCTCAGGATGTTGCTGGCGGTATGGGTTATAACTCTGTGCTTATAGTTAAGTCTGATAGCCCTTACAAGTCATATCAAGATCTAAAAGGTAAAACTGTAGCCCGTAATGACGCTAACTCTACATCTGGGTTTACCGTCCCCACTTATACCTGGGCTGAAGAAATCGGCACACCTATTGATGACTACTTTAATTCTCCATTGTCAGGTGGCCATCAGCAAACAGTAACTGGTGTGCTCAACGGCACCTTTGATGGTGGTTTCACATGGACCACAGTAAACGATGGTTTTGGCGCTCTTCGCAAAATGATTGACAAGGGTTTGTTGAACCGTAAAGACATCCGTGTGATTTGGACATCTGCTTTGATTCCAACGCCACCAGTCGTGATCCGAAGTGATTTGCCACAAGCTATGAAGTCTGATTTGATCAAACTGTTCTTACGTTTGGAAGAAAATGATCCAAAAGTAGCTGAGGCTGTTGCTCAAGGTAAAACTCTTGGAATGCAACGTGTTTATCATGAAGATTACATTACGATTATGAAAGCTAAAGCTTGGCTGAAGGCGAATCGTAAGAAGAAAAAGTCTTAAAATTAGTTACCTGAAGCGAAGTCGTCCAAAGTGACGTCTTCGCTTCTTCTTCTTTTTAATTTATATTTTTTTTTATAAATTTTGTATCTGAATTAAATAAGGTGAATTTGCCGTGACCGAAGAAGCCCTTACATCCCGACAGTCAAATGCAGTTGAGCAGTTTGAAAGAGCCCGTGCAGCTTACGGTCTTCACAAGCGTATATATATGATCCTATTTTGGTCTGCTTTCTTCCTTGCTTTGACATTATCAGTCATCCAGTCTGAATTTAGTGTCTGGGCAGTCATAGACGCTATGCCACGGACGGGTAGTTTTATACATAATTCGTTTAATGTTTTTAGTGGCTGGGACAATTTGTGGCCAGAGTTTACTGACTGGTATTGGGGTTTTGGGAAATGGGCGGATGCTGTTTTTGTAAGTTTGTTAATGGCATTTACTGCTACTGTGATAGGGACAACCATCGGTGGCCTTCTTAGCTTTATAGCTTCAGCAAATTTAATGAAAAACTATGCTATATACTTTGTAGCAAGGCGGTCCCTAGAGATTGCTCGCACAGTCCCTGATATTGTGTGGGCCATGATTTTTATTTATCCTTTTGGTGTTGGCCCCTTAGCGGGTGTTCTGGCTCTGATAGTTCACACTACTGGTGCACAAGGTAAGCTTTTCTCTGAAGTTAATGAAAATGTAGATTTTAAACCAATTGAGGGAATACGTGCTTCAGGTGGTAATTGGTTTGAAGAAATTCGTTTTGCTGTTTACCCACAGGTTCTGCCGAATTTTCTCTCATACAGTTTTTGGCGTTTGGCGTTAAATGTTCAAGCTGCAACAGTTATGGGCTTTGTTGCTGCTGGTGGAATAGGCTATGAGTTAATAACCGCCATCAAGCTAATGTATTTCTTAGATGTAGGTGCTATTTTGCTGATGATTATTGGTACTGTTTTTGTAATTGACATGGTAAGTGAAAAGTGCCGTCACTACTTTATCGGCAAAGAAAACCTAGGCCAGTAAAATTATTGTAACAAATTAACAAGAAACTTGACGAATAAAGAATAGGAATTTTGAGATGGCTGATAACAGCATCATGAATATGACCGCAGAGGACGTACAAATACAACGTGAGCGTTTTCCGCGTGCTTTTTCTGATACCTTTCTAAGTAAATTAGTAACTCGGGGTTCATATTTGATCCTGCTATGTATCTTATTGTATGCGATGAATCGCTTTGGCTTTTTTTCTGAGAGATTTTACGGGTCATTTGAAAAAATGGCCGTCATGTTCGGTCAGATGTTCCCTCCAACCACAGGTGGGCAGTTTTATGATTATATAGATGCGATTCTTGAAACCTTGTCCATGGCTTTTATTGGCAGTTTGATTGGGGGTTTGCTTGCGCTTCCATTTGCTTTTATGGCTGCAAAAAACTTTAACAAAATTAGACCCATACAATTTTCAACAAGACGTTTTGCAGACGTTCTTCGGGCTGCTGATTATATGATTTGGGGGTTAATTTTTGTAAGAGCAATTGGTCTAGGCCCTATTCCTGGAATTATGGCTATTGCTATCATAGATACTGGAATATTAATTGTGCTATATTCCGAGGCCATCGAAAATATAGATCGCAAGCAGATTGAGGGTGTTAAAGCTTCGGGTGGAAGTACCCTTGAAGTTATTCGTTTTGGAGTTTTTCCTCAAGTGATGCCTGTGCTATTGACTAACGCCCTTTACATGTTTGAATCAAATACAAGAGCAGCAACAATTCTTGGCATTGTTGGAGCAGGTGGAATTGGGTTCTTGTTGTCTGATAATCTTCGTGCTTTTGAATTTTCTAATGCAACTACTATCATTATGATGATCATTTTGGTCGTCTACGTGATTGACTATTTATCAAGGAAGTTGCGTGAGCGCTACATTCGTGGTGACGATTACTTACAAGGTGATGAAGATAAAAAAAGTGGTGGAATTTTCTCTATTTTCTCACGTAGAAAAAGTTAGTTAGATATACTTTCCATAGACTTTATGGTGGCACAACAAAACTAGGTGATTTTGTTGTCACCTTTCTTCTGAGGGGACATTTGATAACGAGTTTGTGCTTTTTTTGCTTCCACAGTAATCCAATCTCTAAATGCTGACACCTCTGGGACATTCTCTAGTCCTAGTGGGCATACCAGGAAGTAACTTATTGGTGACTTCAAATCGATATCAAATAATTTTACTAGATGCCCATCAAGTAACTCCTCATGAACAAGTGAACTTCTTGCTAGTGCAATTCCTTGGTCTCCCATAGCTGCAAGTAATGCAGTATTGGTGTCGGGGAATTTCGGGCCTTCAGGTAATATTTGGATTTCTACTCCTGCTTTTGAAAACCAGTCAAGCCAGGTTGGCGCCGATTCATCTTCTATACGATAAAGTAGTTTTTGTTTGAGTAAGTTTGCTGGTTCCTTGATTTGGTTTCTCAAATTTTTTGCAACTCTTGGGCTGCAAACTGGAAATACAAAATCGTCAAGTAAAAAAGTTGAGTGTAACCCTGGATACTTACCTGCTCCTAATCGTATTACCGTGTCAAAATTTTCTTTGGCAAAGTTAGTAAGTTTGTTACTTGTTGA
>CACKCT010000061.1:0-4706 GCA_902598645.1 Rhodospirillaceae bacterium
TATAACGGTGAAATTTATAATTTTAGAGAGCTTCGACGTGATCTCGAGGATTCCGGTCATCATTTTAGAACGACTTCTGATACTGAGGTTTTGTTGCACCTATATGCAAAGTATGGCCGTGATATGGTTGAACGATTACGAGGAATGTTTGCATTTGCCATATGGGATGAAAAACGCCAAGGGATGTTATTAGCAAGAGATGGTTTTGGCATCAAGCCACTTTATTATTTGGAGCAGGATGGGATATGCACAGTTGCATCTCAAGTTAAGGCAATATTGGCTGGGCTTAAGACACAGGGTGTTCCACGTCCTGACTATGATGCAGCCGGACATGTAGGTTTTTTTCTTTTTGGTAATGTTCCTGAGCCACATACTCTCTACAAAGGGATAAAGGCCCTTGGGGCCGGAACGACTCTTTGGATAGACAGAAATGGCCCTGGGCAGGAAAAAATTTTTTTTGATGTTTCAAGTTTTTTAGCTGATCCTGATCGACAGTGTTCAAATGAAAATCTTGGCGATTTACTTCGTGACAGCGTATCTCATCATTTGATTGCTGACGTTCCTGTTGGGTTATTTCTGTCCTCAGGGTTGGATTCGGCAACCCTTGTTGGGCTGGCCTCTGAGTTGTCAGAAACAAAATTAAATACGCTGAGCCTTGGTTTTCATGAATTTAGCGGTAGTGCATACGACGAGGTGCCACTTGCAGAAGCAGTTGCAGCTACCTACGGCACAAGTCAGCAATCTGTCAGAGTTACAGGTAAAGACTTTGCTGATGATATAGATGATCTGTTCTTGGCTATGGATCAGCCTAGTATTGATGGAGTGAATACTTATTTTATCGCTAAGGCTGCAGCATCGAGCGGACTCAAAGTGGCTATCTCTGGTCTAGGTGGAGATGAGATTTTTGGTGGTTATGATAGCTTCTTAAAAGTTCCCAGGTTAGTAGGTAGCGTAGGTCAAATACCCGGCATTAAGGATATAGGACGTATGCTTCGCTTTTTGTGCACACCTTTAACTACAATAGGATTGCCTCCAAAAGTCCCTGGTTTGTTTGAGTACTCTGGAAGTTTTGGAGATGCTTATTTACTTCGCCGTGCCCTCTATATGCCATGGGAACTGGGTTCAGTACTTGATGAGGACATGGTTTTTGAAGGTCTTAAAATACTTCAAGTGCGCCAACGACTTCGCTCAAGTCAGTCGATGATAAGGCACCCCAAGGCAAAAGTAAGCGCACTTGAAATGTGCTGGTATATGCGTAATCAGTTACTACGTGATGCAGATTGGGCTGGTATGGCTCATGGTATAGAAATCAGGGTGCCGTTTGTAGATACGGAGTTGTTTAAGGCGTTGTCTGGCGCTATTGCCACAGATCGAAGGCCCGGAAAGCAAGAAATGGCGGCCACACCTAGAAAAAAATTACCGAATTCGGTTATAAATAGGCCAAAAACTGGTTTCTTTGTACCTGTGAGCAATTGGTTGGAAGGTGAAAATTGTAAGAAAGGTGGTTTGCGTGACTGGGCAAAAAAAGTGTATCAGTCTCATACATCATAATGCAAAAAATTTCAAATCAGAAACTGAAAAAGCTTTTTTGCTGTGAGTAAAATCTATGCAAAGTAATTAAGTTGATTGTAATGATCCTAGAAGTTAGGACTTCTTAAGTACATCTTTAAAGTAATTAATGGTTTTAACAAGACCCTCTTCTAATTCAGTTTGAGGTTGCCACTTAAGCTTTTCCTTTACAAAGGATATATCTGGGCAACGCTGGGTTGGGTCATCCTCAGGCAAGGGTTTTTCAATAAGAATTGATGATGTTTTGGTAAGTTTAATAACTGTCTCAGCAAGTTGGCGGATGGTGAACTCGATGGGATTTCCTAAATTTACGGGCCCAGTTACTTTGTCATCTGCCTCCATCAAGCGTATTATACCTTCAATTAAATCATCTACGTAACAAAATGAGCGGGTTTGCATTCCGTTTCCGTAAATTGTGATGGGAGTGCCTTTGAGAGCTTGGACAATAAAGTTTGAAACTACTCGTCCATCATCTGGCACCATGCGTGGTCCATAGGTATTGAAGATTCGTGCAACACGAATACTTAGATTATGTTGTCGCAAATAATCAAAAAATAGTGTTTCAGCGCAACGTTTGCCTTCGTCGTAGCACGCTCTTGGTCCAGTTGTTGATACAGATCCGCGGTACTCTTCAGTTTGGGGGTGAACTTCCGGATCACCATAAACTTCACTGGTCGACGCCTGAAAAATTTTAGCTCCGGTTCTTTTTGCCAAGCCCAACATGTTTATAGCACCCAAAATAGAAGTTTTGGTCGTTTGTACGGGGTTTTCTTGGTAATGAATGGGAGATGCAGGGCAAGCAAGATTATAAATTTCGTCAATCTCAACGTATAGCGGAAAAGTTACATTGTGTGTTTGAACTTCAAAATGAGGGTTTTTTATAAGTTCAGCTATGTTCTTATGAGTGCCCGTATAAAAGTTGTCGACGCAAAGAACATCGTTCCCATCGTTTAACAGTCTTTGGCACAGGTGGGAACCAAGAAAACCAGCGCCACCAGTAACTAAGATTTTTTTTCTCGTTGGCATGTCGGTTAGTTATCACATAAACGTAAAAACAAGCACCAGAAAAAAAAGACTTCAGAAAAGAATCCATCATCAATCTTTTGTTAAAAATGGTGCTGGTCAATTGTAAGACAAGCATGACTTTTAAAAAAAATATAATACAAACAAGACATCAAATTTGTTTTTTTTTGCTATAAAAGTTGCATGCTATTGCCCTAATCTTTGTTGCTAACTCCTGCCTCAGTAAAAGTTGCCATGCCATTATGGCATGAAACCGCTGCTTTAAGGATACTGACAGCTAGAGCTGCTCCTGATGCTTCACCAAGGCGCATTTCAAAATCAAGTAGGGGTATTTTTTTTATGCGCTTGAGAAGAAGGCGATGGCCTGGTTCGCTAGAGGCGTGACCAACTAGACAATGATCTAGTGAGCCAAGAAACGTCGATTCGAGAACGCTAGCGGCAGCTGTACATACAAAACCATCTAGCATTACGGGTACTGATTTTTGGCGTGCGGCTATGATAGCACCTACTATAGCAGCGAATTCCCGACCACCTAAGCACATTAAAATATCTAACCCGTCATTATAATTGTGTGCTTTAACTGCTTCGTCAACTATTTGGGTTTTTGCAATTATTGCTTCTCCTTCGATCCCAGTTCCGGGCCCAGTCCAATCATTAGCACTTCCACCATACAAAGCATAACAGATAGCGGCAGCAGATGTAGTGTTGCCAATACCCATTTCTCCCAGGCACAAGATATCTAACGTTTCGTCGACCTTATCCATGCCAAAGCAAATAGACTTGAGGGTTTCAGACTCGGTCATAGCAGGGCCTTCTGAAAAGTCTGTTGTAGGGTTATCTAGATCAATGGCATCAACTTTCAAGTCAATGTCAAAAGTTTTACAAAGCTGATTAATAGCTGCGCCCCCAGATAGAAAATTACCCACCATCTGTTCTGTAACTGCACTTGGATAAGCCGAAACACCTTTTTGGGCGATGCCATGGTTACCAGCAAAAACCTGAGCACGGGCACTTTTAATTTGCGGGGGGTGACGGCCTTGCCACGCAGCGAGCCAATGGGATATTTTTTCCAATCTACCCAGGGAACCTGGTGGTTTAGTAAGTTGGGGCTCACGTATAGTAGCCTTAGAGAGGGCCACTTTGTCTTGACTTGGAAGGGATTTGAGAAGATTCCGAATATCATCAAGAGATTTAATTGAGGAAGATAACACGGGGAGTTCAACCTTTTGAATGTTTGAAATATTTATTTTTAAGATAACCTAAATTATAAATGTAATTTAGAAAGCGATAGTGAAACTTATACAATGAGAAAAATAATTTGATAAGCAGAGAAAACAACCTGCGCATTTTTTATCGATGGGTAGAAAGCGCTCTTTTGGCAGTAGCCTTCTTGACTCGCATTCCTATCAGGTTGAGTGAGAACAACGAAAAACAAAAATTGGCTGACGTCATGTGGGCTTTTCCTCTAGTTGGTGTTTTTGTGGGTGGGGTAGCCAGTTTTGCAATGTGGATTGGCTATGAAATTGGCTTGAGTCCGTTGGTTTGCGGCTTAATTGCAGTCGCAACTCAGGCTCTAATAACTGGCGCACTTCATGAAGATGGCCTTGCTGATGTGGCAGATGGTTTTGGCGGTGGTCAAAAGATCGTTGATAAATTAAAAATTATGCGTGATTCGCAAATTGGAACCTACGGTGTTCTCGCACTTATTTTTTCCATAACTTTTCGTGCCGGTCTAATTGCAGGCATGACGTCACAGACAATTGCTGTTATTGCTTTGCTTAGTGCTGGAGCGGTTTCGAGGGCCTTAATAGCATTAGCAATGAACCAGTTAGAACTGGTTCGTACTGATGGACTTGCCTCTCAGGCAGGACAACCAACAAACGAAACTACTTTAGTTACTCTTGCACTTGGTGGAGCTATAGCTTTTTTATTGCTTGGTGCTGCAGGCTGGTTTGTTCTTGCATTTGCTTTTGGTGCGACGGTGTTAATGGGTCTCTATGCAAAGCGTCAAATCGGGGGACAAACTGGTGATGTTTTGGGTACAGTACAACAGGTAACTGAAACGGCTGTTTTGCTTGGTGTCATTTTGGTAATGTAGGAAAAGATATTGGAAA
>CACKCT010000062.1:0-4477 GCA_902598645.1 Rhodospirillaceae bacterium
TCTGAATATTTGTGATATGCTCGTTTCCAAAGAGCTCTAAAAGCCCGGGCCGATGAGATTATTGGATGATAATAAACTCCGTACTTTGAGACAATTTCAGCAACCTTGTAGGGCATGCCAGCACCACACGTCACACCATGTATCAGACCCTTGGCGCCCTCAAGAATGCCCTCAAGTACTTGTTGAGTACCTGCAGCTTCCCACAAAACGTTTACGTGGATGCGGCCCTTGCCACTAGATTTCTCATGAGCTATTTTTGCTTGTGCAATTCCACCATCTATGGCGTAAGAAATTAATTCCTTCCAACGCTCCCTGCGCGTTTTTGCATGATAAATTTGTGGAATAACAACGCCCTTATCATCGTAGGAGTCTGCATTCACACCCGAAACGGTTCCGACACAACCAGCTTCAGCAAAGGCCCCAGCACTCTCTCCGTTGGATATAGCCACACCCTTACCACCCTCAATAATAGGAAGAACTTCTCTACCAGAAATAAGAATGGGATTTATGAACTTCACTGGTTCTCCTTCAATCGCCACATCGTCGTACACGGAATCTATCCATAAGACTATAGATATTATATAAATAGGAACGTAGATAACAAATAAAAAGGGCAGATGACAATTTACCACCCACCCTTCTGGTCTCTAAAAAAAAATTTAAATTAGTTGGCTATTTCCTTACCGGTTTTTTGATCAAGTGCTTTCATGGATAGTTTTATTTTTCCCCTATCATCTATACCAATCAATTTAACTTTAACCATGTCTCCCTCATTAACAATATCCGTGGTCTTGCCAACTCTCTCCTTTGCAAGCTCACTGATGTGAACAAGGCCATCTTTAGCGCCCATAAAATTAACAAAGGCCCCAAAGTCAACAGTTTTGACAACCTTACCGTCGTATATGGCTCCAACCTCTGGTTCCTGGGTCAAATCCTTTATCCATTTAATTGCCGCCTCTGAAGCCTTCTCATCTACAGCAGCTACTTTAACAGTACCATCATCATCTAGATCAATCTTAGCTCCGGTGTTTTCTGTGATCTCCCGGATCATTTTACCCCCCGGCCCTATAACTTCACGGATTTTATCCTTATTGATTTTAAAGGCTGTAATGCGAGGTGCATTGGAACTAACTTGATCGCGCGACGTATCAATCGACTTTGCCATCTCACTAAGTATATGCATTCGTCCACTATTGGCCTGAGCTAGAGCATCTTCCATGATTGCTTGAGTAATAGAAGTGATTTTAATATCCATTTGTAATGAGGTTATGCCTTTTTCTGTGCCAGCAACTTTAAAATCCATGTCACCTAAATGATCCTCATCACCTAAAATATCGGAAAGCACAGCATACTCACTATCTTCTTTGATTAAACCCATGGCAATACCAGCAACTGGGCGGACTAGCGGCACACCAGCGTCCATCAATGCCAATGAAGCCCCACAAACTGTTGCCATGGAGGATGAACCATTAGACTCTGTTATTTCAGAAACAATACGAATGGTGTATGGAAAATCTTCCTTGGAGGGCAAAACAGGGTTAATTGCCCTCCAAGCAAGTTTCCCATGGCCTATTTCACGCCGACCAGTAAAGCCAAAACGTCCAGCTTCACCAACTGAGTATGGTGGAAAGTTGTAATGAAGCATGAAATGCTCAAAATGCTCACCTACTAATGAGTCTACGCGCTGTTCATCCTGACCAGTACCTAGAGTAGCTACTGCAATAGCTTGTGTTTCTCCACGTGTAAAAAGAGCTGAGCCATGAGACCGAGGTAGAAAGCTAACCTCAGCAGCTATCGGTCGCACAGTCTTGGTATCACGCCCATCTATACGAAGGCCAGTTTTCAGAATATCCCGACGCACAATGTGTTTTTCAACCTTCTTAAATGCGTCACTCATGACCTGTTCAAGCAGATCTTGATCAATAGAACTATCGCCATAAAGGTCTTCCATAACTGTGTTTTTGCATGCTGAAATTTTGGATTGGCGTTCCATTTTATCTTTTTCAGCATAAGCTTCTCGCAGTCCAGCTTCAGCCTTTTCACCAATCAAAGCAATCATTTCATCCGAACCTTGAACTGGTTCTGGCAACTGGCGCGGTTCCTTGGCACAAACCTCAGCCATTTCAATGATTGCCTCGATAACTGGCTGAAACTTCTTGTGACCAAAAGAAACAGCACCGAGCATAATTTTTTCTGAGAGCTCACTAGCTTCAGACTCAACCATCAGCACACCATCATTTGTGCCAGCAACAATTAAATCTAAATCTGTTGTCTTCATATTCTCTATGGTCGGATTAAGGACATATTCTTCATCTATATAACCGACACGGCAACCTCCAATCGGACCCATGAAAGGAAGGCCAGAAATGGTCAGTGCCGCTGAGGTACCAACCATAGCCACAATATCAGCTTGATTTTCCATGTCGTGCGAAACACAAGCAGATATTATCTGGGTTTCACACTTAAAATCTTTTGGAAACAGAGGTCGAATTGGCCTATCAATTAAGCGTGCAGTTAATGTTTCAGAGTCGCTCGGACGACTCTCACGCTTAAGATATCCCCCTGGAATTTTGCCTGCTGCATATGCTTTTTCCATGTAGTGCACACTTAACGGAAAGAAGTCTAGGCCTGGTTTCTGCTCTTTTTCGCCAACAACAGTGCATAAAACTTTTGTATCACCGTAAGTAACCATTACCGCACCATCAGCCTGGCGGGCAACTTTTCCCGTTTCAAAAACGAGTGGGCGTCCGCCCCATTCAATCTCTTTTCTATATTCTTTAAACATATCTCATACTATCCTTGATCCCCAGTGGGACCATTCCCAACGGGATTTTTTTTGTTCTAAATCTTTTTATTTACAATGGTCTTATCACTAAAAAAGATTACTTGGTTAGAATTGAAATTCGTAGTCCTAAATTATGCACTTAGCAACCACTTAACGACGTAGTCCTAAGCGCTTAATCACTGAGTTGTAACGATCGGTTTTTTTGCTTTTTAAATAATCAAGAAGCCTGCGGCGTTGGCCGACCATCATCAAAAGACCACGTCGTGAATGATGGTCTTTTTTATGAACTTTTAGGTGATCAGTCAAATTGGTAATCCGTTCAGTTAAAATAGCAACCTGAATCTCTGGCGAACCTGTATCACCCTTACTTGTTGCGTATTCTGAGACGAGTTCCGTTTTTCTTTCACTTGAGATCGACATCTTAAACTCCTTTATAAATTACATATTCATAACTCGTAAGGGGCGTATTTCCCCACCTACGACTTTGGTTAAAGCCACCAGTTTTCCCGAAGACATGGCGCAATATACTGCGTCAGAATCAATTTTCTTCAAGAAAGATCTGCTTGCAACAGGCAAGATTGAAATTGTTCTTCCAAGTTGCAAATCACGCGCTTCTGAGGCTGTTATGGCAAGCGCCGGGATGTCGGCCAGCGCAGCCTCAACAGCCAGCAAATTGCTCGCTATTTCTGCACTATGCCCTGATCTCTCAAGTTTTTCTAGGGAAATCGATTGGCTGATGTCGAAAGGACCAACTTTAAGCCTTCTCAAAGAAGAGACATAACCCACCGTGCCTAAATGCAGAGCTAAGTCACGAGCCAGTCCCCTCATGTAGGAGCCTTTTCCTGCAACAACTTCAAATGTGGCATGGTCTGAATCAGGCACGCCAGTAAGGGTGAAGCGTTCGACATAAATAATTCTTGGCTTAAGTTTTACAGGTATATTATTACGTGCCAGATCATAAGCTCGCTTACCATTAACTTTGATAGCTGAGTAAAGAGGCGGAACCTGCTCAATCTCACCTACAAAAAATTTTAATGCATTTTTTATAGCTATTATATCTGGTCGTCGCTCACTACTAGCAATTATCTCACCCTCCACATCATCAGTAGTGCGACTTTCACCCCATCGAATAGTAAATTGATAAATTTTTAAACCATTCATAACATAAGAAATGGTTTTTGTAGCCTCTCCAAAAGCGACTGGCAAAAGACCGCTAGCCATTGGGTCTAAAGTACCACCATGCCCAGCTTTTGCCGCTCCATATAAGCGACGAACACGACCAACAATACTGCTTGAAGTGACCCCCAGAGGCTTATCAATAATAAGCCACCCATGAATAGGGTCACCTTTAGGATTACGTGCCATTGTCTTTATTTTTTTTGAGATCTCTTGCGACTTCAGACAAATTCAACAAGTCATTAATATGACTCGCTTCATCAAAAGTAGTATCAGGTTTAAATAATAATTTGGGCGCATTGCGAAGTCGCACATTTTGGGCTACACGATGCCGAATAAACGGCATAATTCGGTTTAAGGCAGCTGTAATTTCGAGGATATCTCCAATTCCACCCAAAGGGACCACATAAGCAGTAGCATTTTTAAGATCAGGGCTAATACGAACTTCTGTAACTGTAATCAATTTTCCAATCAATTCAGGGTCTCGTACTTCATCGCGCTTCAGGACATCAGATA
>CACKCT010000063.1:0-4381 GCA_902598645.1 Rhodospirillaceae bacterium
CTGGTGGTTTTTTTGGTTTTAAGTATCTAGAAGAAGGAACACTTAGTGGTGCAATAAAAGTACTAGTGACCAGGAATTAAGAGATAAGCAAAAACTAATAATGACCATTATTATCAATGGATATTGGTTTTTTATTTATCAGTCGTCTAATTAAAATTATTTCATGTCTTGCAATTTTCTAATTTAGGTCGTTTACTTCAATTAAAATTAAAAAATGAGTTTTAAACAATATGGTCAGTTACAATTTCGTAACTAGATTGTAAAAAGTATAATGGCAAAAAAAAACAGTTAGGTGTTGCAACAGAATATATAATTTGTGTACGTTAATACTTATATTTTGTTTAACCGCTTGGGGGAGGATAAATGCCACATCGTTTGCTTTTAGCAACTATTACCGGTGCTGTGATTTTTAGCTCAACGATAGCCGGTGTAAAGGCGCATGAATATACCATTGTAGATGACACAATCCCAGTTTCTTTAACGGGTGTACCGGGTGACCCTGTAAAAGGGAAAAAGCTTGCAATAAATCGTAAGAAAGGCAATTGCCTAGCTTGTCATGCTATGCCCATACCTGAAGAACAGTTTCACGGCGAAGTTGGCCCTGATCTCCATGGTGTTGGTAGTCGCATGACTGAAGCGGAATTAAGATTACGATTGGTGAACTCAAAAGCGCTAAATCCAGATACTATTATGCCTGCATTTCACAAAGTAGCTTTAAATAGAGTACTCAAGAAATTTAAGGGGAAAACTATCCTTGGGGCACAAGAGGTTGAGGATATTATCGCCTACCTAATGACGATCAAGAGTTAACGTCCCGTAATTATGGTTTAAAAAAGGATTTAAAATGTCTATGAAAAAATTAGAAACCAATGTTTTAGACCGTCGGCAGATACTTAAAAGCGTTGGGCTTGGTGCTTTAACGCTTGCCGGAACAGGAATATCCTACAATTCTGTTCAAGCAACACCAGAAAAGGCAAGCGAATACCTCTCTAAAGTCACAGGAGGTGCTGCAAATTCTAAAGGAAAGGTGACAGTTAAACTGCCAGAAATTGCAGAAAATGGCAGGACTGTTCCCATAACTGTCACAGTTGATAGTCCAATGACAGACGGTGACTACGTCAAGAAAGTTCATATAATTTCTGAGCGCAATCCGCAACCTGAGGTCATTTCTTTTAATCTCTCACCTTCCATGGGTAAAGCTGAAGTTAGTACAAGAATGCGTTTGGGCAAAACTCAAAAAGTTCGTGCTGCCGCTGTTATGAATGACGGTTCAGTATATACAGGTGATAAAGAAATCAAAGTTACTATTGGCGGTTGTGGTGGCTGACCAAAAGAATACAGGAGAATATCGATCATGGCAAAAAAACCTCGTATAAAAGTCCCAAAGACTGCTAAAAGTGGCGAAACTATTCTAATTAAAACTTTAATGTCACATAAAATGGAAACCGGTGTTCGAAAGAACAAAAAAACCGGTAAGCTTATACCTCGCAAAATCATCAACAAGTTCGTATGCAAATTTAACGGTAAAGAAATAATGAGTGCTGATTTACACCCTGCAGTTGCGGCTAACCCATACTTCGCTTTTTACGCAAAAGCTACAGAAAGCGGAACTTTTGATTTTGAGTGGGTCGAAGATGGAGGTAAAGTTATTACTGCATCTGGGAACATAATCGTCACATAAATCCTATAGATAGGAAAAGGCAAATTCATGAACTTAGTAAAAAATATTATCCGCATTTCGTGTTTCTTTGGTCTTGCTACTATAATTCTTACTTACTCAACAAATATAGCTTATTCAAAATCAAAAGCTAAACCACAGGGTGTTAATCAACTCAGATCTGGTTATTATTGGGCAACTGCACCCACAAGAGCGATGCAAGACGACGACTTTTCCAATCCTGCGTTTCTTTGGGTTGACATTGGCTCCGAACAGTGGACTACCAAAGATGGTCAAGCTGGAAAGTCTTGCGCATCATGCCACAATGATGTTGAAACAATGAAAGGTGTAGCCACAACATACCCAAAATATAGTGCAGAAGATGGTAAACTTCGCGCCATACAACATCAGATCAATAATTGTCGAACGAAACAAATGAAAGCAAAACCTTGGAAGTGGGAAAGCGATAATATGCTGGGCATGGCAGCTTTAGTCAAAAACCAATCTAAAGGTATGCCAATAAATGTTAAGATAACCGGTGAGGCTCAGCCCTTTTACAATAAAGGAAAAAGATCTTACATGCTTCGTCGTGGTGGACTTGATATGTCGTGCAAAAACTGCCACATGGATTATACCGACACCAAAATCCGCGCTAATATCCTATCTAACGGTCTTGGAAACGGTTTTCCGACTTATCGTTTAAAATGGCAAAAAATTGGATCGTTACATCGACGTTTCCGTGGATGCAACAAAAACGTACGAGCAACTCCTTTTAAAAGTGGTTCTGACGTTTACACAAATCTGGAGCTTTTCCTAACTGCTCATGCAATGGGTATGGAAATAGAGTCTCCCTCCGTGAGAAACTAAATAAAATACCTAGTTTTTTTAAAAGAAGGGCGACATTCTAACACCTAGAATGTCGCCTTTTTTACTTTTAATTTATGGATAATATAAATTTATGCTCACACGTCGAGATTTCATGCAAGTTACTGCCGCCACCGCTGCTATGTTTGGATCAACGGGAGGAATCGCTGCTGCCTCGGCGAAACAAAAAATCACCCAAGACCAACTACTAGAGTTTAACAGCATTGGCCAAGTTACACTTTTAAACTTTACTGACATTCATGCGCAACTAGTACCACTTTACTTTCGTGAGCCTTCGATGAATATAGGCGTCGGAAATGTGTATGGATTACCCCCGCACCTGACTGGGAAAGACTTTCTTAAATACTTTAACATAGCAGCAGGTACTCCTGAGGCCTATGCTTTTTCAAGTACTGACTTTTCAACACTCGCAAGTCAATATGGTCGCATCGGTGGTCTGGCCCATATAGCAACCATCATTAATGCAATTCGGGCCGAACGACCAAATAATTCAATTCTGATCGACGTAGGAGATACTTGGCAGGGATCTCTAACTTCCCTAAAAACTCAGGGTGAGGATATGGTTGACGCCATGAACAAATTGGGTGTCGATGTGATGACTGGGCACTGGGAATTTACTTATGGCTCAGAGCGAGTTTTAGAATTAATTGACAAATTAACCTTTCCTTTTTTAGCAGGAAATGTTCGAGATACCGACTTTAATGAACCAGTATTCGAGAGTACTAAGTTTTTTGAACGTGGTGGCATAAATGTTGCCATAATTGGTCAAGCATTTCCCTATTCTCCCATTGCCAATCCCCGCTATATGATGGCCGACTGGTCTTTTGGAATTCAAGAAGAGTTGATTCGTGATAATGTAAAGGCAGCGCGTCAAAAAGGTGCTGACCTTATTGTCCTTGCTTCTCACAACGGTTTTAACGTCGATCGCAAACTTGCCTCACGAGTAGACGGCATAGATGTAATTCTTACTGGCCACACACACGATGCCATTCCGGGTGTAATTATGGTCAACAATACCTTACTAATCGCTACTGGCTCGCATGGCAAATTTATTGGTCGACTTGACCTTGATGTACAAAACAAAAAAATTAAAAATTATCGATATAAACTTATACCTATTTTCTCTGATGCTATAACACCTGACCCCGAAATAAATAACTTTATAACAACTGTTCGTGCACCACACGCAAAACAATTAAATGAGGTACTCGCAACGACCGAAAAAACCTTGTATCGTCGTGGCACTTTCAACGGCACATTTGATGATCTAATATGTCAAGCGATAATACAAGAACGCGATGCAGAAATTGCGCTCTCGCCAGGTTTCCGTTGGGGTCGGTCCCTTCCACCAGAATTTAATATCACTGGCGACGACTTATTTTCACAAACCGCAATAACATATCCAGCATGTTATAGAAACGAGTTTACTGGTGAATTTCTAAAAGTAGTACTAGAGGACGTTGCTGACAATTTATTCAACCCCGACCCTTATTATCAGCAAGGTGGAGACATGGTGCGTGTTGGTGGCATGGGTTATACTATTAATGTTTCAAAGCCTGTTGGTCAGCGTATTTCCAACATGACTTTACTCAAAACCGGTGCTCCAATTGAGGCGACAGGTAAATACATCGTTGGAGGTTGGGCATCTGTTAATGAAGAAACGAAGGGCCCTCCTATTTACGATGTAGTTTCAGATTATTTACGAAAAGAGAAAGTTGTAAACATACCCGAAAACAAAAACATTCAAGTTAATGAGTTTTGAGCTACTACCTACAATTTCTTTTTTTAACTCATAACTGAATAAAAGCGGAGTGTTCTTATGGATCCTTTACAGATATC
>CACKCT010000064.1:0-4355 GCA_902598645.1 Rhodospirillaceae bacterium
TAATCAACTCAATAAATAGAATTTCCACCAACTTTTACTGGAAATGAAAAGCATACATTTCATTAAAACTTGCGCCTATTTTTTTACATGCCCTGATCTCAACTTAGAAATCATCAGAAGCCCCACGTCTCCCAATAGATTCATCTCGATTTATATGCACGGAGAGCAGCAAACCAAAACCTAGTAGTAAAGTCATCATCGCGGTTCCACCATAAGAAACGAGTGGTAAGGGTACGCCTACAACTGGAATTAGACCCATCACCATCGCAATGTTAATAAATACATATAAAAAAAACGTCGTTGTCACCCCCATACTTACCAAACGACCAAAGTGATTGCGGCAATTATTTGCAATGCTAAAGCCAAAAGCTAAAATGAGAATGTAGAGCCCAAGCAGGACAAGACCTCCAATCAAACCAAATTCCTCAGCAAGCATGGTAAAGATGAAATCCGTTTGTTTCTCTGGCAAGAAACTTAAATGACTTTGTGAGCCCTGCATGAAGCCTTTTCCAAATACCCCACCGGATCCAAGAGCTATCTTAGATTGGATAATATGATAACCAGAACCCAGAGGATCACTCTCTGGATTGAGGAAAGTCAGCACTCGCTGCTTTTGATATTCCCTGAGAAACTGCCAACTAATTGGTGCTGAAATTAGAACTGCCAGCAATAAAACAGCGAATTTCCATATTCTTACCCCCGCTACAAAAAAAATCGCCCCACTACCAATTAACAACATAACTGCAGTACCCAAATCTGGCTGCCGAAGTACGAGCAATGTTGGTGCAACAACCATAACCATTGGCACAAGAAGGAAAACTGGCTTACCTATTTCATCAATATTACTACTATGGAAATATCTAGCGAGAGCCAGAACTAAAGCAACCTTCATCAATTCAGAAGGTTGCAGATTAACTGCTCCCAAATCAATCCATCGTTGCGCTCCCATTCCAATTGTGCCGCCTAATTCAACTGCTCCAAGAAGCGCCAGGGAAACCAAATACAACGAATATGAGTATTTCAACCAGATTTTTAAATTGGTCAGAGCTACAAGAAGCATTAAGCCAATGCCAATAGAAAAACGCAGGATTTGCCTACCCGCCCAGGGTTCAATTGAACCGTTTGCAGCTGAATAAAGCATGGCAAAACCAACAGAGGCAGTTGCTACTAAAACCAGCACAAAAAGCCAGTTGAGGCGCAATAGCTTTTGGCCTAGACTCAGATCTGATTTATTAAGGTATTTAATTACCACGGCCAAATTCCTTCTTCTCACTCTGGTCTTTGTAAATCGAGTTTATGTCAACTGATAATGCAGTCTCTTCTGTAGCTTGTTCATTACTTGGCCAATTATCAGCACGCTGCTGTACCATTTCAAGCACATCGCGTGCAATGGGGGCAGCAACCTTAGAGCCAGCGCCACCATGCTCAACAACAACCGAAATAGCATAACGAGGGGAATCAACAGGAGCGAAACCGACAAAAAGTGCATGGTCACGCTCTTTCCAGGGCAACTCATTGTTTTTCAGTACACGTGTTTCCCGCTCTTGCATTGAAATACGTCGCACTTGTGCGGTGCCAGTTTTCCCTCCCATGCGAAATTCCGAATTTTTTATACGTGAATTAAATGCTGTTCCTCCTGGGACATTTACAACCGAATGCATAGCGTCCCGAATCAGAGACAAATGGGCTGGAGCAAGTCCTATATTCTTATTTACCTTTTTAGCCCTCCGCACAAAGACATCCTCTGAGATAACATCTCGGGTCAAGTGGGGTGTTACTGCAACTCCTCCATTTACAAGCCGTGCCATCATGACAACTAATTGTACAGGTGTTGTAAGCACATATCCCTGTCCAATGCCGGCCAGCAAGGTCTCACCTTGCTGCCAAGGAGCACCAATGACTTTTTTCTTCCATTCATTAGATGGAATGAGTCCAGGTTTTTCGCCAGGTAAATCTAGTCCAAGGCGAGAACCAAAACCCAATCTTTTCGCGATTTCAGCGATGCGCTCAATTCCGGTGCGTTTTGCAATTTCATAAAAATAAACATCACAGGATTCTGCGATAGCTTTTTTTAAATTGGTAATACCGTGACCACCCTTCTTCCAGCAGTGGAAAGTCGCATCGCCCAACTTTGTATCTCCTGAACAGTAAATCTCGCTTTCAGAAGAAATTACACCTTTTTCTAAAGCAGCTAATGCTACGACCATCTTAAAAGTAGAACCTGGTGCATAATGACCACTAATTGCCTTGTTAATAAGTGGAGACCTCTCGTTACTAATCAAGTCGTTCCACTCAGTTGTAGTCAAGCCCTTATTGAAGGCATTAGGATCAAATCCTGGTGTCGAAACCATAGCCAAAACCTCACCACTATGAATATCCATCACAACAACAGAACCACTCTCTCCGCTGAGCTTATCGGATGCCATTTTTTGGAGTTGTGTATCAATGGTCAGATGGAGGCGCGTTCCAGGTTGCCCTTCATTCCTTTCCAACTCACGTATTACCCGTCCATAAGCATTTACTTCTACCTGCAAACTACCACTAGTACCTCTAAGGACCTTATCATAAACCTTTTCAACGCCAGACTTACCAATACGAAAACCTGGTAGCTCCAACAACGGGTCACCAGTCGCCTCACCCTCAGATACAGCGGCTACATAGCCCAAAATATGAGCCGTATCAATGGCATAGGGATAAAAACGGCTTTGCCCCACATCAATCATAATTCCGGGTAAATCGGGCGAATTTACCTCTATTCTGGCAACATCCTTCCAGCTCAAATTCTCCCGCAGGGTTACTGGGACAAAGCTTCGCTTACGACTAATCTCCCGCATTATGTATCGTTTCTCACTTTTAGTTATTGTAATGAGGCTTCCAAGTCGCAAAAGAGTTTTCTCGATATCCTCAGTTTGCTCGGGGATAAGGAGAACACGATAATTTTGCTGATTGTCGGCAATGGGCACCCCAAAACGATCAACTATACGTCCACGAAGTGGAGCCAAAAGTCTAAAACTGACACGATTTTCATCAGCTAGCGTCTTATAACGCTTAGATTCAACGACTTGCAAAAAATACATGCGCCCAACAAGTGCTGAAATCAATAAAGCCTTACCACCAGCCAGCATAGCTGCACGGCGTGAAAAATTTTTATGGCGTTCGTTATCCCACTGCATTTATTCTCCTAAATCTGTTAAGAAGGCAAATTGCCAGCGCATAAAAAACCAAGACAAAATTGGAAAAACTCCTAGCGACAACAAATATTGAAAAACTAAGGAGTCAATCTGAATTGCCGCAAGATAAAAAAGAGAGAGCACTATCCAATTAGCAATCGTTGCACCTGCTGCAACAAGCGAGAAACCAACCCAAATTACAGCAAATGGTTTCCCTGCCAAAAATCGCCGTTGCCAGACTACAGTTCCATAAACCAACAAATAAGTCACTATATGCAAACCAATAGGCGTGCCAATTAAGGTGTCTTGCAAAAAGCCAATTAGAAAAACCGCATAAGCTGGCAAGAGGCCCGGCTGGTGAACTGCCCAAATGTAAATTGACATGAGTGGAAATAAAGGCATCACCCTGGACAAACCAGGTATTTGCATGGGCAGAATATTAAATAACACTAATAGGACAGTAAGACCAAAAGGTGTAACACGGCGTGCAATTATATCCAGACGTGACCAAAGTGCCGGCTTCATAGTTATTTGTCCAAACCGTCATCATTTATGATCCCCTCTAGGCCAAAGTCTAGAATGCGTACATACTCTAATCGGTCACGTGGCACAAAAGGGAGTACTGAAATGCCCTCTTCATTGACTGCATCGACTAATCCAATTGGAAGACCAACAGGGAAAACTCCTCCGTGACCCGATGTAACAATGCGGTCACCCGGTGAAACCGTTACACCTGGTGATAAATGGATTAGGCGTGGCCGATTGCTGTTGTTACCAGCCAGAATTGCCCGAGCTCTTGTTGCCTCAATTAATACTGGAATGCGCGAGTTTAAATCAGAAATAAGTAACACTCTTGTCGCTCGGCTACCAACACCCTCTACCCGTCCAATAAGCCCGTCACCAGTGACTACAGCATGCCCTTTTTCAACACCTGGCTGATGGCCAATGTTAAGTAACACCGAATGTGCAAAAGCACCCCCGGTATCTGCAATAACTCGAGCACTAATATAGCTGGCATCAGGCCCCGGAACATAATTTAATTGAGCACGAAGAGCTTGATTTTCAGCTTGTAGCATTCGCGCGACTGATTGCCACTGCAACAGGCGGTCCTTATCCTGTTGCAGTTTCTCATTTCTTTCATGCACCTTAGCAAGGGCGTTTAGATGAACGATAGCATCATTTAAT
>CACKCT010000065.1:0-4238 GCA_902598645.1 Rhodospirillaceae bacterium
TAAACACCATACAAATGCCAATGGTGCTTTGGGTGTTGGTAATGGAACTGATGCTTTGATTTTATGTCTTAAAGCACTAAGTATTGGCCCAGGGGATGAGGTTATCACCACTTCAATGTCGTATCTTGCTACAGCCTCATCTATTGCGCTTTCTGGTGCAACAGCAGTATGTATCGACGTTGATGAAAGCCTTAATCTTGACCCCAAAAAAATAGAGGAGGCTATTACACCGCAAACTCGTGCAATATTAGTAGTTCACCTATCCGGGGTCCCGGCAGATATTAAACAAATTATGAATATTGCAAGCCGTTATGATCTTCCTGTCATTGAAGATTGCGCACAAGCGTATGGAGCAAATATAAACGGCCAAGCAGTTGGAACTTTTGGCCGGCTAGGCACAGTCAGTTTTCACCCTCTGAAGAATCTTGGAACCCTTGGGGATGGTGGGATTATATTAGCTCAACGTGATGAGGATCTAGGATGGTTAAAGCTAGCAAGGAATCATGGGCACAAGAATCGTAATGAGTGTGACTTCTGGAGCATTAACTCCCGTCTCGACGAATTGCACGCGGCTTTTTTGAATACCATGCTTGAACATTATCCCTCAGAAATGCAACGTCGTATCAAACTTGCTGAAATATATAAGGCCGAATTACACGGCATAGTTGAATTTCCTATAATACACAAAGATGCAAATCCATCCTATAATTGGATCATGATGCTTGTAGATCAACGTGATAAACTAATTAGGTCATTGTCCGAAAAGGGCACCGAGTTGAAAGTTCATTATCCTTATTTATTACCAGACCTAAAGTCAGCCTCGCAAAATTGTAGGGTACATGGCTCCCTAGAAAACAGTAGAGTAAAGGTGAAAAAAATCATTAGTGTCCCAGCCGCAGAGCACATTTCAGAAACAGACGTCCGTTATATATGCCAACAGATCATAGACTTTTACGCATAGTTACAGTTAATCTTACATTATACTTTCTAAAATACCAAAATATTACAACTTAAATGAGAATTTGATTTTACATGGCAGACCCAAATCAGATTGATGGACATAAACTTTTCTATCACCCACGCCGCGTCGCACAGGTTGTAGAAGCTGGCGCAGACTGGGAAAAAGCCAAACACATCTATCCTATCTACGTAGAAGTCTCACCAATAGGGGCGTGTAATCATAGATGCACTTTCTGTAGCGTAGATTACATTGGTTACAAGCCAAACAGATTGTCAATTGATGTGATGAGCAAACGCCTTCCAGAGCTGTCACGTCTAGGTGTCAAAAGCATAATGTTTGCTGGTGAAGGAGAACCACTATTACACACTGACATCTCTGAAATGATTCATCTTACAAAAAAAACTGGTATAGATGCCTCAATTACAACTAACGCCTCCATAATGCCCAAAGACTTTCTCGATGTAGCCTTACCAAATTTATCTTGGATCAAAGTTTCTATGAATGCTGGCACTGCTGTGAGCTACGCTAAAATTCATCAAACCAAACCAGAAGATTTTTTAAAAGCACAGCAACATTTGGCCGCACTTTCAGAAAGACGCCGAACTAAAAACCTCAAATGCACGCTGGGTGCACAAATCTTACTTTTACCAGATAATGCTGATGAAATAATCAAATTAGCTATGACCTGCAGAGATGAACTTGGTATAGATTATCTAGTAGTTAAACCCTACTCGCAACATCTCTCAAGCAAAAACTCATTAGATATTGATTATACGTCATGGTTGAAAATGGGAGAGGAACTAGAGAAGTATTCAACAGAAAATTTTAATGTCATTTTCCGCTCCCATACGATGAGAAAATACACAGAGGCCGATCGCTATACACGCTGTCATTCTACGCCTTTTTTATGGGCCTACATCATGGCTAATGGTATCGTCTCGGGATGTTCCGCATATTTACTGAACAAAAAGTTTGAGTTTGGAAATATCAATGAAAACACTTTTCAAGAAATTTGGGCTGGTGAAAGACGAAGGCAAAATTTTGAATATGTTACCAAAGAGTTGGATATCACAAAATGCCGTAAAAACTGCCGAATGGATGAAGCTAATCGTTACTTATTCAAATTAATTGATGAACCACCCTCACATGTTAACTTCATTTAAGCCTAAAAAAATACGCGAGATCAATTTTTTTGAACCATTTAATTTACGTTCTTCCAGCGAACGAAAGAGAAAAATTAGAGACTTTGTTCCTAACCAGTCAAAACGGGAGGACTTCCAAAAATACGGCTATAGTTATTTTGATGATATAAATTATGGGGTTGGGTATGGAGGTTACCACTACGATGGGCGATATGCAGAATGTGTTAACAAAATAATTAATTATTACAAACTTAAACCAGGAGACTCTGTTCTTGAAATCGGTTGTGCAAAGGGGTTTTTAATTTATGAGTTTTATAAAAAAGGAATGTCTATAGCTGGAATTGACCTCAGCAGCTATGCTGTAAAAAATGCACTAGCTGAAACTAAGCAATTCTTGGTACAAGGTTCATGTGAACAGTTACCATGGAAAACAGACAGTTTTGACTTAGTCATCTCAAAAGATACACTCCCACATTTGAGGCTAGAACAACTACCACTAGCCATTTCTGAAGTTGAACGTGTTAGTCGTAACAACAATATTTTTTTGGAGATAGGTGTAACCAATGATGTACATGGTCGTGAGTTGATGAAGACTTGGGACGAAACCCAACAGAGTATCCAAAGTGCTTCATGGTGGCGGCAGCTTTTAAATAGTTGCAACTTCAGAGGCCAAATCAATTTAAAATCTCAGTTTTAATCAATGAATTTTTTTTCTGTTTTATTTGATCTAGATGGAGTTATTTCAGACACAGCAACAATTCATTCCAAGGCCTGGAAGACTGTTCTAGAGAGAACAATTAAAACTCATAATAAATCACAAATGCCGTTTATTATGACCAAAGATTACCCCAAGCACTTAGACGGAAAAACAAGATATGCTGGGATCAAGAGTTTTCTTAAGTCACGTGGTATCAAGGTCCCTGTAGGAAAAGTTTTAGACAAAGGATACAATTCAATAATAGGTATAAGTAATGAAAAAAACACAATTTTTAGAAATGTATTGGAACAAGATGGACTATCCATTTTTCAAGACGCCATTAGACTTATGCAAAAACTTGAGACTCTTGGCGCTGAAATGGGATTAGCAAGTTCAAGCAAAAACGCACGTGCCATTTTGGAACAAGCCGACCTTGCCAAACGTTTTAAATACATCTTAGATGGAGTGATTGCTGAAAAACATGGTATAGCATCAAAGCCTGATCCTGAATTTTACCTACATGCGGCAGAGCTAATGGGCAGAAAGCCACAGGAGTGCGTTGTTCTAGAAGATGCCATTTCAGGTGTTATTTCTGCTCAGAGAGCTGGAATAAAAACTGTGATTGGTGTTGCTCGGAAAAATAATGCAAACATACTAATTGATAACGGAGCAGATATAACCGTTTCATCAATTGACGAGTTGAATATGGATATTTTTAACATCGCTACTAAATAAAGAACAGGATTGGATGATATGCCTGTCTACACCAGAACTGAAATTGCAAAAATTACACATGACGCCAAGAGGGCCCGTTTGGTTGTCGGATTGTGCCATGGTTGTTTTGATATTTTACATGTTGGACACATTCGACACTTTAAGGCGGCAAAAGATCAATGCGATTTATTGTTTGTAAGTGTTACTGGTGATCGTTTTGTCAACAAAGGAGCAGGTCGCCCCGTCATCTTCGAGAATGAGCGCGCTGAAATTATAAGTAGCCTCAAGTCGGTTTCTGGCGTCGTAATAAATCAAGCTTATTCGTCTGAGGAGCTTCTTAGAGATATTCAGCCTTCACTGTATTTCAAGGGGCAGGAATATTTAACAATAGATGATAAAAATTTTGCCAGTGAAAAAAAGACTGCTGTTAGTTTTGATATTGAGGTTCGACATACTTTTGAAAAAGTTTGCTCATCTAGCAAAATAATAAGTATGCTGCAGAGGCCCTCCCTTAAGAAGATTAGAAGCATCTTCCCTGAGATATACTCAGGTTGAGGAATAGACACAACTAAACAATTTTTTTCAACTTCATAGTTAATAAAAAATATCAAATTTGCAGGGGTCAGGTTTATGGCAAAAGTTGAGATTAATTCCGTATCAAATGCAGTGGATTTTTTGGAAAGTAATAATGGCAAACTTATTATAAATATTGGCTTTGATGCAA
>CACKCT010000066.1:0-4187 GCA_902598645.1 Rhodospirillaceae bacterium
CTCTGGTAAAAAGTCGGTCCATGCGTCGCCCGGAACGGGGTCAGTTTGAGTAATAATATCAAATTGACCATTAGCTTGAATTTCACCGATTAAAACCGGTTTTGTAAGATGATGATTAGGTAGCATTTCTGCAGTACCACCGGTTAAATTTGGGAATTTTTGCCCATACATTGCGTTGCGAACAGCATCAACGTCTGTGGTCTTTGCTTGCTTAACTGCATTTACCCACATGTTAAATCCGATGTAGTGGGCTTCCATGGGATCGTTTGTAACACGATTGTCGCCCATGCGCTTTTTCCAGGCCTTAACGAACTCAGAATTTACGTCGGCATCTGCGGATTGAAAGTAATTCCATGCAGCAAGATGGCCAACAAGATTTGAAGTGTCGAGACCAGAAAGCTCTTCTTCGCCAACAGAAAAAGCGACGACAGGTATATCATCAGCTGAGACCCCGGCCGCAGCTAATTGTTTGTAAAAACCTATATTAGCATCACCATTTATGGTCGAAACAACGCCTACCTTTTTACCATCGGCACCAAGGGCTACTACATCAGCCACAATTTTTGACCAATCTGAATGGCCAAATGGTGTGTAGTTGACGAAAATGTCTTTAGCAGAAATACCTTTGTCTTTTAAGTATTGCTCTAAGATCTTATTTGTCGTTCGTGGATAAACATAGTCCGTTCCCAGAAGTGCAAACTTCTTAACGCCTAATTCCTCTAGATAATAATCTACAGCAGGTATAGCTTGTTGATTTGGTGCTGCACCAGTATAGAAAACGTTCTTAGACGATTCTTCTCCCTCATATTGGACTGGGTAAAACATCAAACCATTTAATTCTTCAAGCACAGGTAAAGCTGATTTTCTAGATACGGATGTCCATGAACCAAAAATTATATCCACTTTTTTTACGGTCAGAAGTTCGCGCGCTTTTTCAGCAAATAAGGGCCAATCGGAGGCCGGGTCTACGACTATCGCTTCAAGCTTTTTACCCAATAGACCACCTTTAGCATTTTGTACGTCAACTAGCATTTCTACTGTATCTTTGAGTGTTGTCTCAGAGATGGCCATGGTTCCTGAGAGTGAGTGTAAAACACCAACTTTAATGGTGTCGGCAGCACTTGCTGTGTTGGTGATACCAATAACTGTAGCCAAAACGCCACTTGATATCCATTTACGAAAAGTATTTCTCATATCTGCTAATATCTCCTTATTAGAATTGTTGTTGCACTGTCATAATATTAGCAAACCATGTGCCAACATACCTAACAAGCACTCATACCTAGATTTAGTAAGTAAAATCAATGTACTAGGGCCAACAAATTAATAAAAATTAAAAGATTCTCATATGTGCAAGTAACATATATGCCTATTATTTAATCATTAATATTTATTGATTAAATAATAGGCATATAATAAGAAAATATGGTTAGCTTATTGACAAAATACTCTTTTACAGCGACGTTCAAAAATGGAAAGTTTTGCTTTCCAAAGGGATTGTTGTTGCACTACAAAAATCCCGGGCCCCAGGTGCTGAAAAGCGAACCTGGGGTTTTAATTTAGCAAATATGAGATAATGCTAAAGATTTACGAGTCTATAAGTACAGGCTTGCCACACTTTGCCTAACCATTTTTGTACTTCTTGGAAGTGGGGGACACTAGAGGGAAAAAAATTAGGTTTATCAAGATTTTTTTATACATATAATGTTAGTTTGTGAGATGCGTAGTTATTGACTAGCTCCCTACTTGTAACCAGGGAGCTTAGGATTCAAATCCTAATGTCGGCACCATATTCATAAAGGGCTTAGCAGATGAATGCTAGGCCTTTTTTTAAAGCTGTGAAGGCTATTTTCAAAGTATGAAAAAGCGGTTTTAAATATTTTTTACTACTCATACCAAAATTTTTTTATTAACATTTATGAGCAAAGTCCATTATCTATTTCAATTTTATATTTCTAGGTTTGATCAGAGGTTTTATATAAAAAGGGTTAATGTAATGGAGAAGGTTTTTGGTGTGGATACACTTGTATCTAGATCCGAACTAAAGGAATTTGTTCGTCGAAATGATATTGCAGGATTAACAAATCTGGGATTTCACTTTTTAGCGTTAGGTGGTTCTGGAACACTAATATACCTATCTTTGGGAAAGTTTTGGCTGGTTCCTGCCATGTTCATTCATGGCGTTATTATAGCATTCCTGTTTGCCCCAATGCATGAGACCAGTCATGGCACAGCATTCAGGACCCGATGGTTGAATGAATTGGTTTTCCGTTTCATTTCAGTCATTTACATAAGTCCGCCGATCTTCTTTCGTTATTTTCACGCAGCACACCACACGTACACCCAGATACCGGGTAAGGATCCTGACGTCGTGATGCCCAACCCCGGCACATGGACACGGTATCTATCCTACATTTCCTCGCTCCCGTTTTGGAAACGCAATTTTACGTGGTTTTTCAGCCACGCATGCGGCCAAGTAAGTAAACGTGATAGTTGGTATATTCCAAAAGACGAGTTACCAAGAATTTATCGTGAGGTCCGCGTTATGCTCTCGGTCTATGCGGTCCTTGCAACCGTGTCTATCGTAACATCATCGACCATTTTGCTCTACTATTGGTTAATACCTCGCGTCATGGGTGAACCTATCATGCGCTGGATTCGCGTGACTGAACACTGTGGCTGCGAAGAATCAGCTAATCTGCTAAAAAACACGAGGACAACTCGAGCTGCTAGTTGGTTCCATCTTTTGTTCTGGAACATGTCATATCATGCAGAACATCACCTTTCCCCAGCAGTACCGTTTCACGCTCTCCCGCACCTTCATAAACGAATCGGAAATAATCTTCATCCAGTCGGCAAAGGGTATTTAGCCGTTCACAGTGAGGTTCTCAGTAATATCCGAAATAGACTTTACCCTCCCAGTAAAATATCACACAACCAGTCTGGAACGGATAGGATATAAGACATGTCAGTGCTAAATGACCCGGAATGGCATCTAGTCGCAACTATTGATGACGTACCTGAAGAGGACGTTATACCGGTTACAATTGGCGATCAGTTCATTGCACTCTACAACGTGGATGGTACATTTTTCGCTACTGACGACCTATGCACTCATGAACAAGCACGCCTCTCAGATGGTTTTGTGATCGATGATATTATCGAATGCCCATTGCATCAGGGGCGTTTTCATATCCCAACTGGAGAAGCTAAAGGTGCACCAGTAACTTGTAGTCTCCAAACACACATGGTTAAGATCGAAGGCGATAATGTATATATTGGGCTCAGTCAACGGGTGATTACATAATTATGTCAGGTACCAAGGACATGATGGCAAATGTATGTATCAGTAACAGGGATTAAGCCAAGGGGTTTAGTTGGCTGGATACGATTTTGGATGTTAACAATTCCTGCGTCAAAAAATGCCCAAAAGGCAAAAGGGATAATGCATTGTGCATTCATTTCACGCCAAGGATACCAACATACATTAACCGTGTGGAAATCAAAAAAATACATGTTGGATTATTTAACATCTAAAGCACATTTAAAAGCTATGAAAAAATTTTCAAAGATTGGTGATGGAAAAGTATATGGCTATGAAGCAGATGTTATCCCAAATTGGGAAGATGCATTGGCTGAGTGGGATAAAAATGGACGAATGCATTAAGAACAGAGACGCGATCTGACATTCTGGATACAAGTCGACAGGCAGTTGGAGTGTTCTCGTTCAAGAGCTCTCAGAGGCCACAATAAAGAACATCTTCAATGGCCCTTTTTTTGTTGTAACAATTTCCCCTCTCTCTTCAAATTTATATTCTGATTTTACGCGTAAATACGTAGATTCAGAAATATTCACCCTCCCAGGAATTGAGTTTTGTTCCATGAGCGCAGCTGTGTTTACAGTGTCTCCCCAGATATCAAAAGTAAATTTATCATCACCAACCACGCCACAAATTATTGGCCCCGTATGAATTCCTAATCTCATCTCCCAAGTTGGCATTTTTAATTTTGCCCTTTGTGCATTAGCCTTTTTTAAATAATCAACCATTTCACTCGCGGCCATACATAGACGAATGGTGTGGTCTTTTTTATTTTTAGTAATTCCCGATGCGCACATGTAGGAATCACCTATAGTTTTGATTTTATCAACACTATATTTTTTACATATTTTATCAAACTGACAGAAA
>CACKCT010000067.1:0-4151 GCA_902598645.1 Rhodospirillaceae bacterium
CAACTCGATGGACTTGTTGGGGAAGGAGACAGCTCTCTTGAACTTATAATTCGCTCCGATTCTCACTTAGCTGAACTCATACAAAATAATATTCGCACAATTTTTATTGAAGCTATAGCTTCTTCAGGTATTAGAGGTGGGGTAAATTTTCAAGCGTCACCAGCTAATTTCGTTGATATTCCCGACCCTGAAGTTGCTAACAATGTTGGACTTGAAGTCTGAGGGTAAGAATGGATCTTAATGAAAGACGCTCTTTGCTTGTTTGTATTCGTAACCCAGATATAAAATTGGATTATGTAACTTCTATTACTGGCCAATTGACAAATTCTAGATTGGGCGGAAGTAGTTTTGTAAATTTAAATTATGTTCCTGACAAAACAACCCTCAAACCAGATTCTTTTGGGCGTTACCTTGGCGCCATTGGTGCTTTGGAATGGGGAACCTTGGAAGAGGTTGCCGTTGCAGTCATCAATGATGTAAATAACGAACTAGTTGCGAGATGGCTGCAACTTTCCATTTCAGCTCCCAACCATGCCCATTATGGAATTGACAGACATGAAGTCATGCTCGAAGACCGTCAGCCAAATTGGGACAATAAAGGTTTACTCTCTCGCCTTAAGTTGGTTTAGCTGAGTTTTTGAATAAAAGTCTGAATACCAACCTCATCCAGATCAAGCTGGTCTTTTCTAGCCAATTCTAATTCTTGACGTAACTTGCGAGATTCAAGTGCAGTTTCAAATTTTTTTAACTCTCTGTATGCCACAGACAATGCCTCACGTGCCTCGTCTGTGTCCTTTTCCAACTGCTGAATAGAAATTTGAATAATGGCTCGCCGTTCTATAACACGTTCTGCATAGTAACCATAAACAAATCCACCTTCGTTAGGGGCAGCAGTAGCTGCAGCCTGTTCATTTAAAAGGTCTTGTTCAAGCTTTTTTAATTCAGCTTCAAAACCTTCAATAAGACGTTGTAAATCTCCTAACTTTCGACGCTTCTGATCAACATTCCAATCATTGAGGCGAATAAGTGTTTCAATACCTTCTGCCAATTAAAGAGCTCCCAACAAAAATTAGTTTTCGCCAATGGAATTTAAACCACTCAGGGTGTCAAGGCTTAATGTCTGTTCACCAACAACTTGGTCTGTCTCATCTACAACCTCAGAATCTTTCATTATTGCGCTTTTATTTTGTAAAGGCTCTTCAACAGGTACTGACTGTGGGGGAATAGATGACCCTGGCGGATTGGCAACCTCAACTGGCATACTGAGAATAGTGCGAAGTTGCTCATAGCAAGAGGCAAGTGGGGCTTTTTCTTCTATATCCTGAGCCAAAAATTTTTCTATCCCTGGATAAAAAGTTATAGACTCATCGACAGCCCCGTCACTCCCTCGACGGTATGCTCCAAGGCGTATCAACTCCGCCATATTTTCATAAGTAGCCATGTATTGGCGAGCTCTATTTACGACCTCATTCTCATCCGGTGTATTACAATCTGGCATGGTTCTCGAAACACTTTTCAGAATGTTTATTGCTGGATAACGCCCTCGTTCAGCAATCTCCCTATCCAAAACCACGTGGCCATCTAGGATACCCCTAACAGCATCAGCAACCGGTTCATTATGATCATCACCTTCCACAAGAACGGTAAATAGACCAGTAATGCTCCCCTGCCCAGCACTGCCGGGACCTGCACGCTCTAATAACCGAGGCAACTCTGCAAAAACTGACGGTGTATACCCTTTAGATGCAGGAGGTTCACCCGCAGACAAACTTATTTCACGCTGAGCCATTGCAAATCTTGTAACACTGTCCATGAGGCATAAAACATCCTTTTTTTGATCACGAAAAAATTCTGAAATTGCCATTTGCACATAGGCCGCCTGACGGCGAACTAAAGGTGGCTCATCAGAAGTTGCAACAATAACTACGCTACGTGCCATACCGTCATTTCCGAGATCGTCCTCAATAAATTCTCTCGCCTCACGGCCACGTTCTCCAATCAATCCAATTATGCTTATTTCTGCATCCGTATGACGTGCCATCATGGACATAATTGTTGATTTTCCAACACCTGAACCAGAGAAGATACCCATGCGCTGACCACGGCAACAAGTTAAGAAGGTGTTCAAAGCACGAATTCCAAGGTCAATCTTACTGCCTACACGCTGACGCTCATGTGCATGAGGTGGTCTTGAGTGGACACGGTATGCTTTCGTGCCCTTAATTAAAGGCCCTTTTCCGTCAACTGGCTCGCCAAAAGCGTTGATGACCCGACCCATCCAGCTTAAATCAGGATAAATTAAGGGATCACTCACATTTAACTCTGCCCTGGATCCCAATCCAATACCATCAAGAGTTCCAAAAGGCATCAAAAGTGCTCTTTCATTCTTAAAGCCAACAACCTCACACATGACACGGCGCTTACCGCGACCAAAAAGGTTACAACGTTCTCCTATAGATAGTTCACCAACAACACCCTCAACCTCAACCATTAGGCCGACGATACCAGAAACTCGTCCGTAAACAGATTTTTCGGGCAAGTGGTCTATTTCATCCAGTATTTGTTTAGTAGGGATTTTCAATCAGACCCCTCAAAAAAAAATTCTTGTTTACTTGCAAAATTAATTGTCACTTTAAATTTGCTCTTAATTTGATTATTCAATTAAGACTTTAACAATTCGTATAATAATTTATTAAAGCTGTAGACATAAATAAAGTTTAACAAAAGATTAAGATTTAGGTTTAATATAAAGAATCTGATTGTGATTGGGAGATTACTGAGATGCGGGTACTTCTTGTCGAAGACGATCCATCTACCGCTCAGAGCCTAAAGATAATGCTCGAGTCTGAGAAAATGGTAGTTGATGCTACCGATCTTGGCGAAGATGGACTAGAAATTGGAAAACTCTATGATTATGACATAATCATTTTAGACCTAATGCTTCCAGATATCAATGGAATTGAGGTTTTACGACGTCTTCGTGACGCTCGTGTGGAAACCCCAGTATTGATCCTTTCTGGCCTGACTGATGCGGACGACAAAGTAAAAGGACTAGGAACGGGTGCAGATGACTATTTGACCAAACCTTTCAACAAAGCCGAATTAATGGCTCGAATTCAGGCTATAGTAAGGCGGTCTAAAGGGCATGCGCAATCTATTATACGCACAGGAAAATTAGCAGTTAATCTTGATTCCCATACAGTTGAAGTTGATGACAGACATGTTCACTTGACCGGCAAAGAATATGGAATCTTGGAATTGTTATCACTTCGAAAGGGGACAACGCTGACCAAGGAAATGTTTCTGAATCATTTATATGGAGGAATGGATGAGCCAGAATTAAAAATAATTGATGTGTTTATCTGCAAACTCCGCAAAAAATTAGGTAAAGCGACTGGAGGAGAAAATTACATCGAGACGATTTGGGGCCAGGGTTACGTTTTACGAGATCCAGAAAACGCAAAAACAAAAGCCTAAATCCACGTTCGATTAATTATAATTCACAAGATAAAATTAAAATTTCAATTAATATAATAGAGATATTTTCTAATTTTACTTGATCGTTTAAAAATAAGATCAGGCTTTTAATTGCTGAGCGCAACACAACGCACTCATTGCTGAGATTATATTTTCATTTTGGGCATTGCGGCAACAAAACTGTGAACCTCACCTCATCACGATCTGTAAAAACGCTGACCTTTGACAATTGATTTTCAGCCAGCCGTTGACAAAAAAAACCGTGGATATTTTGAGCGCTCAAGTTCAAATCTGCATGACTTGATTTCTCAGACAAGAGTGCACATTGCAAATCTTCACTAAGAAAGGCTCCTCGTCCAATAGCCCTCACAACCAAGTTAACAGCTTGTCCCTTATGAATTTCATCCTCTGTAGATACTGAAACTTCGAGGCTTCCTCCCCGTGGGATAGCATCTATAGCAACTAAAATCATATTAAGAAGTATCTTAATTGCTATGACTGTAATTTTTTTTTCTGCGCTTTCAACCATTTCTGGGGGCCAATCCAGAGAAACTCGGCTTCCTTTGAGGTAAGCTTGAGCTAACTCTCGGGCCTCAGCAAGTGGTGATTTTCTACCATTTGGACCTCCTTGGCCAAAAGTTAGACGAAAAAAAGCTATACGCGCTAATAACTTT
>CACKCT010000068.1:0-4106 GCA_902598645.1 Rhodospirillaceae bacterium
CGCCTCACCGCGCCAGGTAAGATCTCTGAGCAAAACTGAGCGACTATAGTTCATGTAATCATTTTCATCTATATGTTCAGATTGAACGAGACAGGCCTTGAAAAGACTTCCACCGGGTCCACGCAAGGTAACATCACCGTTAACTCCAGTCTCAGGTCCCCCGAGAGCAGCATCAGGACTACCCGCAACAACAAAATCAGCAAAGCGCAAACCACGAGTACGTAATTCCTCAAAAGAAACACCCAGCCACTCAACAAACTTGTTATTGGCATAAATAATGTTACCGTCTGAGTCAGCTGAGAAAAATCCAGCCGGCAAGTTATCAAGAAAATCAGAAAATGTTTTTTCTTCTAAACGTCGTGCCTCATCTATCTCATGCTGGGCTGTAATATCTTGTGCCCGCCACAAGACAAAATTGGAACGCTCGCCTAACACAGGAAAAGGCTGGATCGATATATGCAGCCAATCTTTTTTGCCCCTCTCTCCCCTGATTGAGAGCTCGGCATGACCACTAACCCCAGTATTAGCCATCTGCTGTAAACGAGCCAACTCACCTAATGCCGCCTCGTTAAAATCAAAAAAATTGCGAAGGGCTTTGAACGAAGTAAGACCTTTAACTCCGTTAGGCGTTGGAAACATTTTTTTAAATGCCTGATTGGTAAAAATAAATGGTTCCTCAATATCTAGAGGTGCCTTTGTAATAAAAACTGGTTGGGTATTACTCTCAATAGCGCAAGCAAGGATGTTTCGAAGTGATGAACTTCGAAAGGACCTATAGAACACAATTAAAGAACCAAACAGCACTGCTCCCGCAAGAATTGCTAAAGCAATCGTATTGGCATCAACTGCATTGGGTATCCCAAATACAACAAGAACTAAAACACAAACAAGGCAAAATCCTAGCAGGACTGGTCTTTGCATAATTACAGTTCCCTTCTCGGGTTGTATCTTTTTTTTAAGTTCAGAAATTATTACCTCGATCTTTAATCACATTAATTGACTTGTTGTTCAGATCCAGATTGCAATGGTGGCAACTCACCACGCATACGCATAACGTAACCAATCACTTCGGCAACTGCCATGTAGTGCTCTGCAGGCACCTCCTCATCGATCTCAACAGAGGCAAAAAGAGCACGAGCTAATGGTGGGTTTTCAACAATGGGTATATCGTTTTCTTTGCCACAATTACGAATTCTTGAAGCTAACTCATCAACACCTTTAGCAACAAGAACCGGTGCTTGCATTTCCTCCATTTTATACTTCAAAGCTACTGCATAATGTGTAGGGTTAGTTACAATGACATCAGCATCTGGAACTGAAGCCATCATTCTTTTCTGTGCTCGCTCGGACCTAATCTGACGAATTCTAGCTTTGACATGCGGGTCACCTTCCGACTGTTTATTTTCATCCTTAATCTCTTGCTTGCTCATTTTCATTTGCTTGATACTTTTAGCCTTTTGATAAGCATAATCGAGGGCAGAAATTGCTGTCATGACACCCACCGCAGCTAGAGCAAACCATACCGAAATAGTAAGCAAACGGTCTAGCATATCACTAACAGAGCGATCTATAAACAAACTCATATCTGTCAAAAATGGTGCGGAAACAGTCAGCCCAACAATAGCGACTAGGGATAATTTCATAATACCTTTTATGAATTCAATTATTGATTGAAGAGAGAACATACGCTTGAGCCCATTCCAAAGGCTAATTTTTTTAAGTTCCGGAACAATCTTCTTCGGCGCCCATACAAATCCAATTTGAGCAACATTAGAAACAAATGCTAGTAACAAAAGAAGTAACAAAACGGGCGCTACTGCAATTGCTGTTTCAAGTATTGCTTCAGCAAATAAAAATTGTAAGTGTTTTAAATCTAGAGAGATTGTCTCTGGAGATTCAATAAACTTGAAGCTGATATGACGTATATCAGTTGCAACACCCGGCGCCAGCACAAGTAAAGCAAATGCACCACCTAGCAAGGACATCCAGCTCTTAATTTCTTGGGATTGGGGGACTTCCCCGTCCCTCCTTGACTTTGCCTTGCGTTTTTCAGTGGGGTCTTCTGTTTTTTGTGAGCTTTCTTCTTCCGCCATTTATTTAAGGCCCCAAGAAAACAATAATTGACTCTTCAAAGCTTCTCATAAAGTACATCATTAACGCCGATAAAATAATGGCGAGGAAACCAATCTGACCCACAATTTGTGCAGGCAAGGCAACAATAAAAACTGGAAGTACTGGCATTAAACGCCCAAGAATACCAAGTCCAATATAATAAACAAGAGCAACAAGCATAAACGGAGAGGCCAATTGAACCCCAAGCTTAAAACTATCTGCAACACGGCGTGCCAACACCTCTGAAAAGTCACCTACCAATAATGGCTGACCAACCTGAAAAAGACTATAACTCTCGACAACACCCCTAATCAAAAGATGATGAAGATCAGTAATAACAATTAAAACCATGCCCAGCAAACTTAGAAAAGTTGAAATCAATGAGCTTTGTTGTTCTGCTATGGGATCACGAATCAAGGCATTTGCAAGAGAAGCAAACAATGCAACCAAAGTTCCCGCAGTCTGAAGAGCACCAACCAGTATTCGCGCCGCCATACCTATAAAAATTCCTATTATTACCTCACTCAGCAATAACAACATCAAGTCAACTTGAGACCCAGGCATTTCTGGTAAGCCACTCTTCAATAAAGGGGTCAAAATAAATGATAGGGCAAGTGCTATAACTAGACGAATGTTAGCTGGAACATAACCTGAGCCGACCCCTGGCATAAGCATAAAAGCTGTGCCGATACGTGCAAAGATAATAAAAAAAGCAAAAAGATTGAGCTGAATTATGTTTGAAAGCATTTTTTACTACCCAACATTCGAAACTCTGTCGAAAAGGGCATTGGCAAATTCAATTATTGTGGTAATCATGAATGGCAAAAAAACAACAATTGAGATGAATATGGCTATTATTTTAGGAACGAAAGTTAATGTCATTTCCTGAATTGTCGTTAGGGCCTGAAACAGCGCTATAACAATTCCTACGAGCAGCCCTACCAACATGATGGGACCTGAAATTTTAAGAATCACGACAAGAGCATCTCGCCCAATTTCAAGGACAGTTAATTCGTCCATGATTTTGACCTATACTGGCATACGAAGGATTTCCCTGTAGCCTTCGATGATTTTGTCACGGATGACCGTAACTGCCTGCAAAGTTGCCTCTGCCTCGGCTACTGCTGTGACCACCTTACTCATATCTGCATTATCAGCAATAGCTGCTACAGAAATAGCTTCACTTTGTCTTTGTACACTGACAGCCTGTTGTACTGCTCCTTTAAGTAAATTAGCAAATGGACTGGACTGAGTGTCACCAGTCTTGAGACCAGCATCTATACTTTGTGGCGCTTTAGCATAAGCTAGAGCGGCATTAGCGGCTGTTTGTGCGGGAACGATTGCCATATTTTGCTCCTGTTATCTTAAAATAGCGTTTTATCGACGCAGAACGTCGATGGTGCTACTGAGCATAGCTTTCGACGATTTTATTACGTTAAGATTAGCCTCATAAGAACGTTGCGCTTCTCGCATATCCATCATTTCTATTAAGGTATTAACATTTGGCGTCTGTACGTAACCGTCTTGATCCGCAGCTGGGTGATTGGGATCAAATTTTTTTACAAATTCCGACTTATCTTCAACAACCCTATTTGTACGAACTGTATCGATGCCCATTGCCCTATCTAGACTATTTTTAAAGGTAATTACCTTGCGTCGATATGGAAGTTCACCAGGTGCAGAGGGCAAAGATCCTGCGTTTGCAATATTTTCTGAGATGACACGTAAACGTGTACCCTGTGCACGCATCCCAGCAGAGGAAATCCGAATAGTTTTAAAAATATCGTCCATTTTTTACTTTGTCCCAAAACCTATCTGTAAGCTTTTACTACTTGCCTATAGCCATTTTAATCAAGGTCAAATGCTTTTTATAAAGTTGCGTCATTAAATTGTGATTAACCTGAGTTTCATTAATCTTAGCCATTTGCTCCTCCAAAACCACAGCGTTTCCATTAGGCATAGTCTCAAATGGCCTTCGCTCAACAAAAGATGCA
>CACKCT010000069.1:0-4090 GCA_902598645.1 Rhodospirillaceae bacterium
TGAACAACGTAGTGTGCACTTACGCTTTTATGAGGATCACACAACCTGTCGATTGCTTCATTTGCACTCCTCATTCCAGTATAATGAATAACTACCATGTCAATAACAGACCCTGGCGGTCGCATATCATAATTTGGGGACTGACGATAAAACACTTATGTTATTCTGCGTTCTTTTTTAATCATGTCGTAGGCAGAATTGATAGCACCCATTTTCTCGTTAGCAAGATCAATAAATTCTTGCGGCAAACCCTGCGCTATCAATTTATCTGGGTGATTTTCGACTATTAACCTACGGTAAGCTCTCTTTACTTCGCTATCTGAGGCGTCCACCCGAACACCGAGAACTTCATAATAATCGACTATCTTATTCGAGCTATAACTGGCCCGCAGTCGTTCAAAATCTCGATGAGAAAAACCAAAAATTTTTGAAACGCTAGCTAAAAATTCAAGTTCAGCTCGATGCACCACACCATCTGCACGGGCTATATGAAACAGCCCGCCCATAAGCTCTTCCAAAACTGCTGGTTCACGAGCAAACATTTGTGCAATCTGTTCTGCATAAGGCTCATAACCTTGAGCATCAGCACGAGCTTCATCAAATAACTTTCCCACACAACTCATTTCTTCCTGAGGAATATGGAAAACACGTTTAAACGCATCTACTTCCTCACGGGTGACGACTCCATCAGCTTTTGCCATCTTTGCACTAAGAACAATTACAGCCATAGTAAAAGCTACTTGGCGGGTTTGCTTGTCTGTATCTGGACCAATGTGAACTGACTCATCCTTACGGGCTCGATCCACTTTATGTCCAGCGTATGCACCAATAAGTGCACCCAACGGCCCACCAAGTGCAAATCCAGCAACACCACCAATCACTTTACCCCAGACACTCATTGATTTTTCATTCTCAATTTCAAATATCCTTGTTTAAAATATGTTCTTACGAATGGGCTATACTTGCCTCCAAAAAAATCAACGAAGAGTAATCGATTTCAGAGCACTTTTCACAAGCTTTATTTTAATTATAAGTACAAATTTTAATTGTGTAACAAAAGAACATTTCCGTAATGTATTAATTCTGACATTTTAATTGTTGGTTTACTCAACTAGTTTTTCATTTTTTTAAGTATTCTATACTGTGCAAAATTTTAAGTTAATTTTAAAAAATTCCACACAACAAGTCACAAGAATATTATACTTCAAACTTATTTGTTATCTGGTATCAACACAGTTTTTATTGAGCTTGTCCCACCACCCGACTACAACTAATTATTCTTTATTATAAAACAAGCTAGAGCAACGATGTTAAAATTATTAAATTCTTTTTTTATGTTATGTCTTTACTTGTTCATTATCCTACCACTAGGATTATTGCTGAGACTCTTTAATAGAGATCCTTTATTACTTAAATTTGACGAAAAGGCCCAAAGTTATTGGATCAAAAAAAATCCTGCCAAACTCTCTTCCAAAATGATGAAAAAACAATTCTAACAAAATAAAAATCATGCGTATCCTTGGCATCTCTGCATTTTATCATGACAGCGCAGCAACACTAGTTGTTGATGGAAAAATTATTGCTGCTGCTCAGGAAGAGCGATTTACAAGAATAAAACATGACTCAAGTCATCCCTCAAATGCTATTGCATATTGCCTGCACGAGGCCGGATTAGAAATAGAGCAAATTGACTATGTAGCTTTCTATGATAAGCCACTACTGAAATTTATGCGTCTTTTACAAACCTATCTAGCCTTCGCACCTACTGGGTTCAAATCTTTTAAAACAGCAATGCCTATTTGGTTTAAAGATAAATTATTTCAAAAAAAATTACTCTGCCAAGAATTGCAACGACATGCTCCAAATTTTGATTGGAAAAACAAACTTCTCTTTTCAGAACACCATCAAAGCCATGCTGCTAGTGCCTTTTATCCCTCCCCTTTTGAAAATGCCGTAGTTCTAACAATGGACGGTGTGGGGGAATGGACTACTACCTCAATCGCTATAGGACAGGGAAATAAACTAAAAATAATTAAGGAAATACATTTTCCTCATAGTTTGGGGTTGCTCTACTCCGCATTTACTTACTACGCAGGCTTCAAAGTAAATTCTGGAGAATACAAAGTTATGGGCTTGGCTCCTTATGGCGAGCCACGCTTTAAAGATCTGATAATGGAAAAATTAATTCATATAAAAAAAGACGGCTCTTTTCGGTTAGACATGAGTTATTTTAATTATTGTACTGGGCTCACTATGACTAACAATAAATTCGCCCAATTATTTGGTCGCCCAGCTAGAAAACCTGAAGACGATGATCTGGAACAAATTCACATGGATATTGCTGCCTCTATTCAGGCAGTAATAGAAGAGGTTATTCTCCGGCTAACTCGAGATCTTGCTCAAAAACATGGCATTGACAGCTTGTGTTTGGCTGGAGGAGTTGCACTTAATTGTGTTTCCAATGGTAAAATTCTACGTGATGGGGCGTTTAAAAATATTTGGATTCAACCTGCTGCTGGTGATGCAGGTGGTTCACTTGGAGCAGCCTTGACAGTAAACCATCACTATCTTGGCAGAGCACGAAACGTTGATGGTTTTAAGGACCTGATGGATGGTTCTTTTCTCGGCCCTGAATTTAAACAACATGAAATTGAGAGAAGATTAACTGAGTCTGGTGCAGTTTTTGAAGTTTTAAATGAAGAAACACTTTTATCACAGACAGTCGAGGCGCTAACTAATGAAAAGGCAATAGGCTGGATGCAAGGTCGCATGGAGTTTGGACCACGAGCTCTTGGCGGAAGGTCTATTATAGCGGATCCTAGGTCTTCTGAAATGCAAAAGGTCCTGAATTTAAAAGTCAAATACCGTGAATCTTTTCGTCCATTTGCACCCTCAGTTCTTTCCGAAGATGCCTCTAATTGGTTTAATCTAGAGGGTGACAGCCCATACATGCTAATAGTGGCTGATGTTGTTCAAAGCAAACAACGCAAAATGAGTAAGTCTGAGGAAAAGTTATTCGGCATTGAGAAATTAAATGTCCCACGCTCAGAAATTCCTGCTGTAACCCACGTTGATTATTCCGCCCGTATACAAACAGTACACAAAGAGACCAACCAACTTTATCATTCCCTAATTCGAGCCTTTAAAGAGAGAACTGGCTGTCCTGTAGTTGTCAATACAAGCTTTAATGTGCGCGGTGAACCGATTGTCCACACGCCCGAGGATGCATTTAGATGTTTTATGGGGACAGAACTTGATGTCCTAGTGATTGGCAATTGTTTCTTAAAAAAGGGAGATCAAGACCAAAAACTCAAACTTGATTACAAGGATCAATTTGAGCTTGACTAGTTTAAAGTATTAAAATAATTAAAAAAATTATATTGTTTTGAGCTCTCTCGGCTACATAAAATAGCTACTCAAAAATTTCATCTTAATGGTAGCAAACCAAATTACGCTTTATCTGGAACTTTGAAATAAATTTCGAATTTACAATATAATATGAACACTTCTTCATAGTATATTTTAAGAGTATTTTCTATGTTCATTTTCAGTAACTTAGTTAATAATGAATCTACTCTTGATGCGCCATGCGAATAAAAAAAGTAAGAAGTAAAAAAAACATAAAACCACCTAATCCTGTTGGGAAATGGCAGTTCTGGATTGACTGTGGCGGCACATTCACGGATATCGTAGCTCGTAAATCAAATGGTGAGATCATCACCCATAAGTTGCTATCAAAAAACCCTGAGCACTATAGTGATGCGGCGATTGAAGGTATTCGCAACATTCTTGGCGTGAAGAGCACAAACCCTATTCCATCTAAACGAATAAAATCAATCAAGATGGGAACTACAATTGCTACAAATGCACTACTCGAGCGCAAGGGTGAAGCAACACTTCTTGTAACTACAAAAGGTTTTAAAGACGTCCTTCGCATTGGTTATCAAAACCGACCACGACTTTTTGACAAACATATTCAATTAACAGAGGCCCTCTACTCTAAAGTCATAGAAGTTGAGGAGAGGTTAAACGCAAATGGTGACGTTCTAATACCCCTGGCTGAATCATCAGTCCGACAACAACTAAAAAC
>CACKCT010000070.1:0-4076 GCA_902598645.1 Rhodospirillaceae bacterium
CGTTCATAATCACCAGAACCCAACAAAGAGAGCGATAAATAAAATTTTATAGCAACGTTCTCTGGATCTAGCTCAAGTGCTTGATTATAGACTTCAATTGATCTATCCAACTCGTTCATTTCTTGTAAAATGGTTCCATAGTTTATGTATGCCTCGACGTATTTTGGCTCAATAGCTATGGCTTTACAGTAAGAAGAAATTGCCTCATCTAGCTTGTTTTGTTTCTTTAAAGTCTGTCCTAAATTGTTATGTGCTTCAGCATAATTTGAATTTATGTTTAAAGCTGTTTTGTAACTTGAGATAGCGTCGTCTAGCCTTCCTAACTTGTACAGGACAATTCCAACATTATTATGCACCTCTGCTGATTCTGGAATTATTTTCAAGGCCTTTTCAAAGCTTAAAAGAGCATCATCAAGTCTATTTAGATCTTTGAGTACATTCCCAAGATTGTTGTGTGCATCAGCGTAATCAGGTTTGTAAGTGAGTGCTTTTTGGATTAAATCTAAAGCAGCATCAAGTTCTTCTACTTGATGGGCAATTACCCCAAGCATATGCAAAGCTTGAGGTTGGTTTGGATTATCCTGTAATATTTTCCTGCAAATATGTTCAGCTTGTGATGAGTGCCCTTTAGAAAAGTATTTGAGCGCAAGGGCAAGGGACTCTCCAATAGATGAAGAAGATTTAAATTTCAGAGGATTTGTTGAAGGCACATTTGGATCTTTGTTGTTGGAATTCCCAGTCAATTTGGACTGTTGTTTTTTTTTGGCTCTTTTCATAACTGAAATTTCTCTAAAAATTTCTGCAAACTAAAAAGAACAAAAAAATACTTTGTAATAAAAAAGGCGCTGTTTCTTTGGTATTTTTTACGTCTAAAGAGCTCATAAAATTTGAGACCCTTTCCCAAAAATTTCTCTCAAAATACTGAGTTCAGAAAGTCCATTTAGAAGTAATATATACGTCAAAATTGATTTGGTAAAAGCTATTGTTGGACATATATGGATTAAAGCTCCGTTTTGTTGTTAAAAAATTTATTCTGGAACTGGTTTTAAATGAGGAAAGCTGAAGTTAAGGATCTATACGCAATAAACGACATCATCGAACGTTGTTTATCTAATCGCCCAGTTTCTGACCGAATAAAGAAACTGACGCTACCGTCGCTTTTGTTTGAAGCAACCGACCTAGATTATATGGCTGTTTGGGTGGCTAGAGAACCAATAACAGGTGTGGTTGGACTTCAGAAGGTTGACCAAGGTATGCTATTACATAGTATTTACGTTGACCCTACCAGATCAAACCAAGGTGTTGGTAGTGAACTCCTTAATCACGCTCAAAATTATGCATTGCAGTGTAATCAGGACAGGTTGATTGTAAAGGCTTTTCATGAGTCAATAGGTTTTTTCACAAGGCTTGGCTTTACTCCCTCCAAAATTTTGAGTTATCCGTATACTTTCGAGCTTTACGTATAATTTTTTTGCTTAAAGCAAATCTGGGATACTATTTTTTTTGCCACAAGACCCCTAACATTAGGTATTCGATGAAAGAATTTCTTAAGCTGACTACAAATAAGAAATGGAATGTAATTTTGAATGCATGAGCATTGGGTCCCTCAATAGTGCAGAGCTTGCTATAGAAAATAGTTTGAATATGTATGTTCCAAAATAATTCTTATGCAATTGATTAAGATATTTTAAGTGAAATTGATCATATTTAATCGTAAGTAATTATTTAATCGGTTAATGGAGACCTTTACATGCCTAATTATTATGAACCTGACTTGGCTTCTAATCCAGATGATCCGTTTGCCCGCGGTGAGGATGGGAAACTTGTTCGGCGAGGTTTTTGGCTGGATATGAGTGATCGATCAATTGTGCTTGCTTTGACTAAAGGTGTAGGTGCACAGCTTCGTGCTGAGGAAAAACGCTTACATCTACTTGATATAGGTCGTGATCATCTGATTAATGATATAATTCAAGAAGTGTTGCCACCTGAAAAATAGCTTTACCGTATCAAACTAAATAAAGAATAGATTTGATTCACATGTGAAATTTCTTCAATTTCATTCACCAATCAAATTATAATTTGACTAATTTTGGAGAATTCTATGCAGGTGGTGTTTTCAAAAATAGCTTTTGGGCTGCTACTTCTTTTTTTTATTAATGGGAATACTTTTTCTGTAGAACCAAAGAAAGCTTGGGAGGCATATAATTCAGGAGATTTTGTGACTGCATTGCACATATTTAGAAAACTGGCTGCTCAAGGGGATTCTAGTGCACAGTATAATCTTGGAATGATGTATGCTTTTGGTCAGGGTGTTACACAAGATAATGTCTATGCACACATGTGGTGGACTTTAGCTGCTACTTCTGGGGATGCAGATGCGGCGAGTTACCGTGATTTTCTTGCAAAGGATATGTCCTTGGAGGAGGTCTCAAGGGCTAGGGGTCTGGCACAAGAGTGCCTGAAGAAAAAATATTTGGGTTGTGAGTAAGCAATCCTTTGATAAAAATTAGACTTAATCCTGGTAGCTAATGACTAATTTCTTTTTCTTTATGTTTTTTTTAATAAAATTAAACTCTTGGTGTAGTGAAATTACTACAAAAAGTAGATGGGGCATTTAGTTATGTAGAAGCTAAAAGTTGAAGTCCCCAACCCCCTGCTGCGCTTAGGATAACAACTAGCCAGGATGGTAATTGCCAAAACACTAGTAAAGTATATGCACAAATGCCTAGTGCAAAATCGCTAGGTGACAGTATTCCGCTTGTCCAAACTGGACTATACAAAGCTGCAAGCAGCAGACCGACAACGACCGCGTTAATTCCAGTCAATGCCTTTTGAACTGTGCTCAGTTGTCTCAGAGAATCCCAATATGGGAGTGCGCCGACAACTAGAAAAAATGAAGGTAGAAAAATTGCAACAAGACAAATTAAACCACCAAGCCAGCCATTAGGAGCCGACTCAGTTACAGTTCCAAGATAAGCTGAAAATGTAAATAAAGGTCCAGGAACAGCTTGAGCTACTCCATACCCTGCGAGAAAAGCGTCGTTTGATACCCAACCAGTCGGTACAACTTCAGACTGAAGCAGAGGTAGAACTACGTGTCCACCACCAAATACAAGAGATCCAGATCGGTAGAAGCTATCAAATAATGATAACCCCTGTGTTGGAAAGGTAGTGGTAATCAGAGGAAGTCCAAATAATAATGCAAAGAACGATGTTAAGGATAAAATTGCGACACTGCGGCTTACTCCAATTCCCAGGGAGCTTTTGTCATTATGGATGCTACCTTGTAAAAAAACGAGGCCAGCCATCCCACCTATTATAATCACAGTTACCTGCATGAGTGGAGTTGGCGATGCGATGACTGCTACTGCAGCTGCAACGGCAAGTGTGATACGTGGCGTATCTGGACAAAGATTTCGTGCCATGCCCCAGACGGCTTGTGCAACAACAGCTACCGCAACCACTTTAAGGCCATGTAAAACACCAGTCGGAATAGCTTCCTGAAACTCAATAATACCATATCCAAAGCCAATGAGAAGAAGAGCAGAGGGAGTTGTGAATCCAAGCCAAGCAGCAAAAGCTCCCGGTAATCCTGCCTTAGCTAAGCCAATTCCAATGCCGACTTGACTTGACGCTGGTCCCGGTAAAAATTGGCACAAAGCAACTAAGTCAGCATAAGAACGATCGTCAATCCAACCCCGACGTTCTACAAAAGCTTCTCTGAAATATCCAATATGTGCAATTGGACCCCCCAAATGATGTCAAACCCAATTGTAAAAATGAAAAAAAGACAGTTAGTACTGGTTGTTTTTTTTGTGTTTGTGGATTTGGGGTAATTTTTATCTCAGACATGAACCTCACTCCGTTTATAAGTAGAGTTCCAACGGGTTAACTATTTGTAATTTATACGTCGATCGGAAAACTCTCTAACTCTTTTACGCCATGCTTTGTATGAATTCTCCTTGAGATTTTTCCTCATTAGCAATTTGACATCCTTTTCTCGTAGCCCAAATTGTTTGCGTATGTCCTCAAAACGCACGTGGTCAGAAAGTGCCATTTCTATGATTTCACTTTTT
>CACKCT010000071.1:0-4033 GCA_902598645.1 Rhodospirillaceae bacterium
GTGATTGGCAGGACTGGATTGAAAATCAGGAATTGGGGCCCATTGCATTTCAATTTGGAACCCGACCTCTACTCACCCAAGAGAGCCCTGTATCCAAAGCTTGGAAAGATCGTCTTTTAACTCTGAAGGAAGGTGATATTTTCCTAAATAAGTTCAGTCCAACAGGGTTTTATTCATCTGCAGTAAGAAATAATCTATTAAATGAGTTGGAGCAGAGAAATCAGCATCAGGTTCCCTACAGCCGTAAACCAGAGGGTAAAATGCGTGAGACCCTGGCTGTGGGTGCCCGTGGCCGTCTCATTTATGTTGCTTCTGAAGATAAACTCAAAGCTGAGTCTTGGATTGCTGAGGGTTTTAGTGAAGCCCTTAAAACCCCGGATGGCACAATTATTTTTGTAAAACCCCAAAAAGCACGGGAAATTATTGAAGATCAAGGCAACTGTATGGGCTGCCTTTCACAATGCCGTTTTTCGAATTGGTCAGAAGGTGAAGAAGGCACAACAGGCAAGCGAGCTGACCCGCGTTCTTTTTGCATCCAAAAGACTCTTCAGGACATTGCTCATGGGGGGTCAATAGAAGATAATTTAATGTTTTCAGGCCATAATGCATACAAATTTGCAAATGACCCTTTTTATAAAAATGGGTTTGTGCCAAGTGTCAGACAACTTGTTGAGCGTTTGGTAAGTGGAGATTAATTAGCTTGTGTGATTTATAAGAAAATTTTTATTTTCTCTTGCGGTTGTAGTTTTTTTTCAAATTTGATATTTATTAAGGTATTGTTATAGGTTGAAGAAATTACCTTTGTCTAAATCAAAAGGAGCCACTATGCATCCCAATAGCTATTTTATTGAGCATATTAGGTCAGCTGGTCTAAGTCCGACCAGACAACGCGTAGCTTTAGCCAAGTTGTTATTTCAAGGTGAGAACAGGCATGTAACAGCAGAAAATTTATACAAAGAGGCCATATCGGAGAAAATTTCAGTATCTCTTGCAACGGTGTATAACACTTTGCATCAGTTTACGGATGCTGGAATGTTACGTGAGATTACTGTGGATGCCAATCGATCATATTTTGATACAAATACGAAAAGCCATCATCATTTCTATTTTGAGAAGGATGGAAAATTAGGCGATATTCCAGATGGAATGATTACATTAGGCAAATTACCTGAGGCTCCTCAGGGCACAAAAATAAAAAGTGTTGATGTTGTAGTTACAATAGCCCATGTTGATAATGATTATTAATGTCAATAGTTTATAATACAATTTAGAATGTTTCCAAATATTGACTTTGTTTAATTCAGTCTCCATATTGCTTTTAGAAAGGGTGGTTATGTAGCCTCCCAGTCAACAAAAGTATAATTGGAGAAAAAAATGCCTTCATTAAAAGATTCTAAGACTGAACAAAACTTAAAAGATGCTTTTGCCGGAGAGTCTCAAGCAAATCGTCGATACTTGTATTTTGCGCAAAAGGCCGATATTGAGGGTTATAACGATGTAGCTGCAGTTTTTCGCTCAACTGCAGAGGGAGAAACCGGCCATGCTCACGGCCATTTGGAGTTCCTTGAAGAAACTGGTGATCCTGCTACTGGCTTACCTATTGGTGAAACCAGTTCTAACCTAAAAGCTTCCGTTGCCGGCGAAACCCATGAATATACTGACATGTATCCGGGAATGGCAAAAACGGCACGTGATGAAGGGTTTGATGAAATAGCTGATTGGTTTGAAACACTTGCCAAGGCTGAAAAATCTCACGCCGGACGCTTCCAGAAAGCTCTGGATGGAATGTAATACTTGATTAATTAACATTCAAAGTGGGGGGCCAAAAAATATGCCCCCCTTTTTTCAAACATTTGGTTATTTGATTTATCTTTAGGAAATTTAAAAATGAATGAAGGAGGATTGGGAGCTCCAGAGCGCCATAAAATACCTTGGCGCGAAAGTGATTACTATAACCCAGATAGACTTGATCAAGAGATGAGACGCGTATTTGACATATGTCATGGCTGTCGTCGATGCTTTAATCTATGTGACAGCTTTCCAAGACTCTTTGATCTAATTGATGATTCTGAGACTGGAGAATTAGATAGTGTCAATAGTAATGATTTTAAATCAGTAGTTGATGCTTGCACATTATGTGACATGTGTTTCATGGTTAAATGTCCCTACGTCCCGCCACACGAGTTTGATCTAGATTTCCCTCACTTAATGCTGAGATATCGAGCGGTGCAACTAAAGGAAGGCAAATCCTCAACTATGCGCAGGCAAATCACGGAAACTGATCGTAACGGAAAATTGGGTTGCTCTGCTTCGAAATTAGCAAATTGGGCGTCATCTACAACCAATTCCATTACACGACCATTGATGCAGGGAGTTATGGGAATCGACAAGAATGCTGCATTACCCAAATTTAATAATAAACTCTTGAGTAAACGTACTGTTCCCATCTCGATTAACACTGATGCGCCAGCGTATGGTCGTAAAGCGATTATTTATTCAACTTGTACAAGCGAATACAACAAAGCAGAGCTAGGTCTTGCGTCTGCAGAGGTGTTAGCTAAAAATGGAGTTGAAACGCATTTTGTTTATCCAGGTTGCTGTGGTATGCCTCAATTAGAGCATGGAGATATTAAGCGAGTAGCTAAAAATGCAAAAAAAATAGCAGCTGAAATGGTGGGGTGGATAGAAAAAGGTTACGATGTGGTTAGTCTCGTTGCATCTTGTTCTTTGATGTTAAAGTTTGAGTGGCCGTTAATTGAGCCGGATGATGAAAACATTAAAAAACTATCAAGTGCAACATTCGACGTCAGTGAGTATCTAATTGACATTGCAGCTAAAGAGGGCATTGCCCCTGGTTTAAAGCCTGTCGATGGGGGAATCACAATTCACATTGCTTGTCATGCCCGAGCTCAAAATATGGGTCGAAAAGGCGCAGATATGCTGAATCTGATCCCGAATACGCAGGTTGATGTAATTGAGCGTTGTTCTGGCCACGGGGGATCTTGGGGTATAATGAAAGATAATTTTGAAACAGCACTTAAAGTTGGGAAACCAGTTGCTAGAGAATCAGCGAAAAAAGCTTCACGCTATGTAGTTTCAGAGTGCCTTTTAGCGCAGGATCATATATTGCAAGGGGTTGAACAAATAAATTCAAAGAAATTTACCAACGGCCCAGAACAGGTTAAACACCCAATTGAACTTATGGCGATTTCTTACAGGGAATAAAAAAATTATGCCAAAAAAGCTGAAGCGCGAAGATATACTAGACATGGTCGCTTACGGAAAAGTTAGAAAAGAAAGCCGTCAGTCAATTACCAAAATGAAGAAGAACAGACGTATAAGCGTTGGTCCTGATGCTACTTGTTATTTTGAAAATTATGAGACAATGTGGCACCAAATCCATGAAATGTTGTTTATTGAAAAGGGTGGTGAAGATCAGATTGATGATGAGTTAAATGCTTATACACCTCTTGTTCCAAATGGCCATGAGCTGGTAGTGACCTTAATGTTTGAAGTTGATGATCCTGGTCGCCGGGCAGCTTTGTTGAGTGGTCTGGGTGGTGTTGAAGATACGTTAAACATTACGATTGGAAATCATATAATTAAGGGTATACCTGAAGAGGATGTCGATCGTACGGATGCTGATGGAAAAGCCTCATCTATCCAATTCATTCACTTTCCATTCTCCGATGAACAGATTAGTGAGTTCAGAGATCCTAATAATAAAGTGATGATAAGCATTAATCACAACAAATATGGGCATATGGCAATCCTACCCGAGGAGATTCGTGCTGCTCTTGCTACAGATTTTGATTAATACTCAAAATTAGTTATTTAAGACTCTCGTTTCTGTATGCACCCCAAAACTCAACCTTTCTGAGCCAACCGTTAATTTTTTTTGACTCAATAAGGCACCAACCACTTTCCTTGGGACATTTTTTTAGATCTGCGATTGCCGAAACTTCAATCTCAGCAACAGGTGCGCTTTTAGCATCAGCTTTACTGCGTAATGATCGTCGTTTTCCAGTAATAA
>CACKCT010000072.1:0-3925 GCA_902598645.1 Rhodospirillaceae bacterium
TGTTCCAGCTGTTATTCGCTACTATCTCGACTTTTGCCCAAGCGCAGACAATCGAGGCATCCATGACTTTCTTTTAGTAGCGAGCACTATTGGTGGTTTGATTAAACACAATGCTTCCATTTCTGGAGCTGAGGTAGGCTGCCAAGGTGAAGTTGGGTCAGCCTCAGCAATGGCCGCCGGCGGACTTGTGGCAGTTCTAGGGGGGAGCAACGAACAAATAGAGAATGCTGCTGAGATTGCATTGGAACACCACCTCGGTATGACTTGCGACCCCATTGGAGGGCTTGTTCAGGTACCTTGTATTGAGCGGAACGCATTTGGCGCAGTAAAGGCTATTAATGCCGCTTCTTTGGCTTTGAAAGGTGATGGCACACACATAGTACCACTTGACAGCGCAATAGAAACCATGCGCCAAACTGGACACGATATGCTGACTAAATACAAAGAGACAAGTCAGGGTGGTCTGGCTGTAAATGTTACTGAATGTTAAAAAATATTACGTTTTTACACGGCAAATTAAATGATAAGACCTTTGCTTAAATCTCTCATCCAAGTAAGCAGTTAATATTTATTTTTTATCCAGAAAAATGCTTTGCCAGACGACACCTCAGGAAGTTATGACTTTGATTTGAATTCAAAGTTTATTCTTTTACCGTGAGTTTTAAAAGTGCGAAAGAGCTCTAAACATAATTCTAAATGCCAACTAATTGAGAACTGATGCGTTAAGTATTTTTCTATTTGTCCAAACATATCTCTATTGATTAATGACCGTTAGGGTAGTTATAGAAATTAATTGCCTGGGTATTTTTGGGTGTAAAAACACTTAGAGACTATGAAATATCACCATAATGATCTCAAAAATTGTATTAAACATGTAACATAAACAATCAATATACATTTTTATTTATTCTTAAGTGTTTGCTAGTTAGTATTTACCTTGATGTAAGTTTTTAAAGATTTACCAATCTTGCAGGAAAAATTTTGATAAGCAAAAAAAGAAGTTTCATCATTCCAATTGTAATACTAACTGCGGCAATTATCATATTAGCTCCCAGTAATGGTTCAGCTAAATATGCGTCCTACGTAATTGATGCACAAACTGGTATCGTACACCACAAGGTTAATGAAAACACACGAAATTATCCTGCATCATTAACAAAGATGATGACCCTTTACATGATCTTTGAAGCATTGGAAAAAGGACAAATCAAGCTCAACCAGAACTTAAAAGTTTCTGCCCGCGCCATCCGCCAACCGTCTTCAAAAGTTGGCTTGTCAAAAAACGACAAAATTACCTTTGAGCAAGCTATTCTGGCAATTGTTACCAAATCTGCCAATGATGTGGCTACTGCGGTTGCTGAAACTTTAAGTAAATCTGAACGAAGTTTTGCCCTTTCCATGACAGCAAAAGCGCGAAAAATAGGCATGACACGTTCAACATTTCGCAATGCTTCAGGCTTACCTCACCGTGGCCAATTATCAACTGCTAAAGACATGGCAACATTAGCAACACGTCTTATGAGAGACTTTCCCCAATATTATCATTATTTCTCAACTAAAGAATTTACCTTCAAAAACATAACCCATCAAAACCACAATAAACTATTAAAAAGTTACAAGGGCGCAGACGGTATTAAGACCGGATATATTCGTGCTTCCGGATTTAATTTGGTTGCTTCAGTCGAACGTAACGGACACAGGTTAATCGGAGTTGTCTTTGGTGGTCAAAGTTCACGCATGCGTAATGGTCATATGTCAAACCTTTTTGATAAGAGCTATCGCAAACTTGCATCAACACAAACCAATCAATTAAAGAATAATAAAATGTCAAAAATCACTCGTGATCAGACTTCACGAAAATTGCTTTGGGGTGTTCAGGTTGGCGCCTACAAGACAACGACTCCTGCATACAAAATTGCCAAGCAAGCAATTAAAAAGGCTCCTGAGCTACTTCATAACGGCCACATTCGCATTGTCCCACTCAATAATAAAAAGCGTAAGACAATATATCGAGCACGTATCCTGGGTCTCACAAAACAACAAGCCTACCGCTCATGCCGGATATTAAAACGCCGAAATATTAACTGCATGGAATTAAGAATGAAACAGCCACTACAACAACTGGCGTTTAATAATTAGCTAAATGTTGGTGGGTTGAGACCGCTTGCTTTCAACTGTTGATTGAGTGACTCTATAAGAAACTTTAAACCCTCTTCATTTGTTGACTCACAGCGAGCAACAAGCACAGCTTGGGTATTCGAAGCACGTAGAAGCCACCAACCATTTTTTGTTTGAACGCGAACACCATCTATATCAAAAACCTTGATGTCAGAAATTAACTTAAGCCGTTCTGCAACTTCCTCTACAATTTGAAACTTACGATCCTCTGGGCAGTCAAAACGAAGCTCAGGTGTATTCAACATTTGCGGCATTGAGTCGAGCATTTCATCAAGTGTCTGATCCGATGATGCAATAATAGACATCAACCGTATGGCAGCATAGAGTGCATCATCATATCCATAATATTTGTGCTTAAAAAAGATATGTGCACTCATCTCACCGGCCAAAGGTGATCCAGTTTCCTGCATTTTAGCTTTGATCAGAGAGTGCCCAGTCTTCCACATAAGAGCATTGCCACCCATACGTTCTATCTCATCAAAAAAAACCTGACTGGCTTTAACATCAGCGATAATTGTTGCCCCTGGGATATCACTAAGTACATCCTTAGCGAGTATTACCATGATTTGATCGCCCCATAGCACCCTACCCTGACTGTCAATTAAACCAATGCGGTCTCCGTCACCATCAAAAGCAAAGCCAAGATCGCAACCTTCACTAACAACTGTTTCCTTCAACTGCTTCAGGTTAGCCTCTACTGTTGGATCAGGATGATGAGCTGGAAAGTTTCCATCAATTTTTTCATTAAGTAAAATATGCCGTCCAGGTAGTCCCTTGACAAGGGCCTCTAATGCCTCACCGGCCGCACCATTTCCATTATCCCAAGCGATAGTTAACTCCTTTGACCCTTGAAAGTCTCTCTTTAGCCGGGAGATATATTTGTTGAGAATTGGGCTTGGTTCATGACTGCCCACTCCCATTTCGAAGTCTCCAGCAGCTATCATATTTCCTAATTTTTTTATATCATCACCAAAAAAGGATTTGCCACCAAGAATCATTTTAATACCATTGTACTCAGGTGGATTATGCGATCCAGTTACCATAAGACCAGCATCAGCTCTAAGAATATGAGTAGCGTAATAGAGTAATGGGCTTGGGCCTAAACCAACCCGATAAACATGCAAACCCGAAGCACACAAACCTTCAACTACTGCACTTTCAAGCTCAATTGAAGAAAGTCGGCCATCAAAACCGACAGCGACTGAGGTACCCCCATTGCGTATAATAATAGTACCAAATCCTTGGCCAATCGCACGAACGTCAGCAGGGTTTAGGTTATCTCCTACAATACCACGAATGTCATATTCACGCAGGATCGTAGGCTCTAATTGTCTTACATTATTCACTGGAAAAATTTCAACTAGCTTTGCCAAAAGGGCGACCTAAGCAATGGTAATCAATACCAATATTTGCCATATCATCAGGATTGTAAATGTTTCGCAGATCAACCAACACAGGTTTTCTCAGCAATGATTTGACGCGCTTAAGGTCAAGTCCACGAAAAGCATTCCATTCTGTAATTATAACTAACGCATCTGAACCTTGCATTACCTCATATGAATTTTCACACCAAATTATACCCTCAAACATTTTTCTAGCTTCATCCATGCCCTCTGGATCGTAAGCACGAATAGTGGCCCCTGCTTTTTGAAGAGCTGGAAGAATATCTATGCTAGGTGACTCACGCATGTCATCTGTATTTGGTTTAAACGTAACTCCAAGGACAGCAATAGTTTTGCCTTCAAGC
>CACKCT010000073.1:0-3811 GCA_902598645.1 Rhodospirillaceae bacterium
AAGATTTCCACGGTGCTGCTCTACGACTGCTCGGAACAAAAATACCTGGCAACAAACTTTGCACTCCTAATCAAATTGATTTTCACCGTCGCTGGCAGAAATTTTACAAATTGTTTAGGCTTAATGGATACCTGCGAAAGCGTCTAGGATATCAGTTCCCGAGATCCCGTTTGAGCTTAATCGACTACGCTAAAGAAAAGCATTTAAAGGTTTTATGTGTTATTCGCGATCCCATCCGCTCGGTCCAAGCAATATCCAAACGCGAGCGAGTTTCTGAGAGAATCAGCTACAATTACTTAGAAAAAACTTTCAGTATATTTGATAGAGTACTATCAGAAACTTACATGGATGCAGCTTTTATTAGTTTTGATAGACTGATCTCTGAGCCAGAACAACAGTGTCATAAAATTTGCGAATGGTTAAATTTGCCATACGAAAGTGCTATGTTAGATGGTCCAATTTTGAATCAAAGATACCCTTCTTCAGGTTTTGACATTACGAAGTCTGCCCAGAGCAAATACCCTGAAAGTATGGCCATAGCTGAAAGTTCAAGCTTACTCCATGGGAGAATGGAGAGAGTAATTGAACGATATAATGATTTCATGAACATAGCTCTTTAGTGCAGTATTCTAGCAATTAAATTAGGGTCATTTACTTATGACGAAGGTTTATCATCAAAGCTATCCAGTGTTTGTAACTCCAATCAAGCACAACACACAAACTAAGCTTAAGTCTTGTAGAATATTGTCGTTCTAAAAAAAACACTAGCAAAGCGTTTTTTTAGGGGGGGTATGAACTAGTGTATCTTGTAATATTAATACTTTTGTCTGAAGCTACAAGATTTAGTATGGGTGTATTTCTCCCCGGCGTATCTTTTAACTAATGTATGCTGGGTAGCATCGGCTGATATGGGTAATTTGTTTTGATCCTGAAAGGAATAAAAGGTCTCCTAGAAAAGCAGTCAAATTAATCTTTTAACAATTAGTGCCGATACGTCATCTTCGCTACCAGCTCTGACAGCTTCTTGACAAAGCAAAGAACTTTTTTCGTTTTCGTTTGAAGATAGTATTTCGAAAATTTTGGTTTCAGAAAGCCAGTCTGTTACGCCATCTGATAGCAATATAAAAGTATCTTTTTTTTCATATTTGAGGGATAAAAAATGAGGTTTTGGTGTTTTAGTAACTCCACCAATACATTGCGTGATTATATTTTTGGGTTTTGTCTCATCATTGTCATCAATTGATAGAAGATTAATTTTTTTATTACTGATCAAATATGCTCGGCTATCTCCAACGTTGAATATTAGAGCCCTATTTTGACATAAAACTAATCCAACTATAGTTGTCGCCATTTGACAATTTAGATTTTGAGGTTTGACTACTAACTCAGCATGGGCAGCAAGAATTCCATTTAAAATATTAAAATCCTCAGCGCTTCTATCAAATAGCTCCACGATTATCTGAATTGTTTTTCTGCTTGCGAAAGCCCCATGGGCGTGCCCTCCAACACCATCAGCTAGTAGAAATAGCTTAGGTAAAATTGTTTCTGTAAAATTGGCAGCAAATGTATCGGAGATATTTTGATTATTTATCCAACCTAGTGCCCCAATTGAGTCTTGATTGCTCTCTCGCCTGGCACCCTTTTGACTGTGGGCGTCAACAGAGACTTCCTCAAATTTCATATTCCATTTACCCTTGAATTATTTCTAATTTTTCTGAACGAAATAGTAAATCTACAATTAGATAAATTTTTAGTATTTTGTTGGATTGATTTTAAAAAAACCATCCACAGAAAAGCTGAGACAGCCCTGATTTAAGTTAAATTTATCTGATACCTTCAGTTTGTTATTAAATCAGGGCCTCAGAAAGTCAACTTGTAGTTATTTCACTAGAGTTTTAGGTTCGTTTTATTTGCGATATTTTCAAGTGCACTTGAAAATATGTTATGAGTATATGGGTTGTCTTATTTACGAAAACTCAAAAACCAAAAAAGTGTGAAAGTTAGCAAGGGAAAGTGAAATGACGACTAATCGTGGGCGCATAAAATTTATTCGTGCAATGACCGAGTTAAATGAGATAAAGGAATATGACAGTGAGCTTATAAAAGAGTTACAAGAGGCTTTTTGTGAGGCTGTTGACGACTATATAATTTGGCATCGGACACAAAGTGTCCCAGATTTATTACTCTCTGACGAGCCAAAAGGTGAGCAACTTGATCCAGAAATGATGACTTGGTTGCAAAATATTTTTTTGGATTTGCTCGCTGGTCACAAAAGTCCATTCTTAGAACCCTCTAACCAAAGGCGGTCAGAATGACTGAGATATTTTGAGCTATAAAAATCATGAGCGAGCAAAGTGCATGCACAGTATCAAAAGCCAAAATTGATAGATAACCCTATCAGGAGAGACTGTAAATGCACCAATATCAAATTTTCTAAATGAAAAAATTATGATTGCGCAATTTTATTATATTATACAGCTCAAGTTTATTTCAAATCCGTCCAGTAAGTTGGGGACGAAATAAGTTCTGCGTGCGTGTAACTTTTAATTTGAAGGAAGGCTTTTTTAAAAAACAAGCAAATAAGTAATTTAAAAAATTTTCACAATTTTTCTCGGTTATTTTTCTTGCCATTTTTTAAATTAATTTGGCGTTGTTCCTCGATCACCTGATCTGGAAACTGGCTCATAAAACAACAACAAACCCCCTCATCAATCATGGTGCGAGGCCCATTTGGGTGGGAAATATGCTTGTAAACTCCGTGTTTATGATGATGTTCATGGTCATGATCATGAGAATGTTCATGATCATGAGAGTGCCCATGGTCATGGACAACTTCGTCGTCGTATGGATCTACTGATGGTTTGTATTCTGCGTGATGATGATGAATGTTGATATCACCTCTTTTGAGTCGGTCTTTGAATTTTTTCATATGATCGTGATCATTGGTATGCTTTCCTACTTTAGCTTCGTCAATTCGCTCAATGAATGTATCTATGACATGATCTTGATCAGCTAAATAATGGGCCTTGTAGAATTCTATTTCGCTATGCTCTCTAGCAACCAGGTCAACATAGTTGTAAATTCTATCGATAAGCCTTCCTGTGAACAAAAAGTAAGGAGCAACTACAACCTTTTTGTAACCTAGACGGCAAATTTTTTCTAGGCCTTGACCAACAGATGGGAATGTGACACCTGAATAGACAGTTTCTGACCATCCAAATCCTAAATCTTCAGTTACAATGCGTGTTAATTTTGCCACCTCGGCATTTGCGAAAGTATCTGAGGTGCCTCTTCCCACAACCACTAATAGTGTGTCATACAGGTCACCATTGTGAACGTGGCTAAGGCTTAGACTATCCAAAATACGTCTTTCAAAGGCTAAGATCATTTGAGGATGAAGACCTAGTTCACGTCCATATTTAATATGCAATTTTGGATTTTTCTGTTGGTATGTTGTCAGTACAGAAGGAATATCATTTTTTGTGTGTGTCGCTGCAAATAGCATACCTGGTACAGCTACAATATTCTCAACGCCGGCTTCTTTGAGAGCATCCAGCCCCATATGAATATTAGGGGCGGAATATTCCAGAAATCCATATTCGACTGGTATTTCCGGCAATCGCTTTCTCAGTCCAGCAGCGAGAAGTCCAAATTCACTTTCAGCCGCTTTTGATCGGCTACCATGTCCACAGATCATTATACCTTGTTTGCGCATTTTTTGCTCTCACATCCTATGTGCATTTGAATCAGTTGACTGGTTGCACAAAATCAGCTTTGTACAACTAGTAAAGAGGGTTTATTTTTTTATCGT
>CACKCT010000074.1:0-3159 GCA_902598645.1 Rhodospirillaceae bacterium
TTTAGAATATTTGCTTTAATATTACTTTTTCTATTTTCTGACGCATAAGTTCTAATCATGGTTTCTAATCCTGCTTTAGAAACAGCGTAGGCACCCCAAAAAGGCCATGTTCCTTGGGTCACAGTTGATGATACAAAAATAGCACGCCCAGCTTCTGAAGCCCTGATTAGAGGATCAAAGTTTCTGAGCAAGCGGTGGTTGGCAGTAAGGTTTACGTTCATCACTTCTTCCCAGTCTTTAGGACTGACTTGGGACATAGGACTCAACGATGTTAAAATACCAGCATTCCCTACCAGAATATCCAGACGTTTAAAACGTTCATAGACTCCAACAGCCATTTGCTCGATAGCCTCAAAATCACGTAAGTCCAGTGGTGCAAGTATAGCATTATGACCGGTTAACCTAAGTATTTCGTCATCGAGCTCCTCAAGAGCCCCTTGTGTACGCGCAGAGAGTATAAGCTGGGCACCTTCCTGAGCAAAACGCAAGGCAACAGCTCGGCCGATCCCTCTGGACGCACCAGTGATGAGGGCGATGCGTCCTTTTAAGCGTCCTTGTAACATTTTTAATCCCTAGTTTTTAACAGTGACAATTGTTTAGGGGCACTTCCATCCTCAAGGTCAGAAAGACGAATGGGATAGTCTCCACTGAAACAAGCATCGCAAAATTGTGGATTTTTAATATTGCGCCCTTTCTCACCAACTGCGCGATAAAGACCATTGATTGAAATGAAATGTAAACTATCAACACCAATCACCTTACGCATAGAGTCAAGATCATGAAGATGAGCCATCAGCTCTTCGCGTTCTGGTGTGTCAATACCATAAAAGCAGGGATTAGTTATAGGAGGTGAGGATATGCACATGTGCACTTCAGTTGCTCCTGCGGTGCGGACCATATCAACAATTTTAATGGAAGTTGTCCCGCGAACAATAGAGTCATCAATGAGGACAATGCGCTTACCTCTCAAAAAGTGGGCATTAGCATTGTGCTTCAGCTTAACACCAAGATTGCGGATTTGTTGGGTTGGCTCAATGAAAGTACGTCCAACATAGTGATTACGGATTATACCTAGTTCAAATGGAATGCCTGACTGTTCAGCGTAACCTAGGGCAGCGGGTACCCCTGAGTCAGGGACTGGCACGATCACATCCGCATCAATATCACTTTCTTTGGCCAGCTCCATGCCAATTCTTTTTCGAATTTGGTATACGTTGCGTCCTTCTAAGTAGCTATCTGGACGAGCAAAATAGATATATTCAAAAACACAGAATTTAGGCAATATCGGCAAGAATGGCTTGAAGCTAAGCATGCCATTTTTATTAATAACTACTAATTCCCCGGGTTCGACATCACGCACAAACGTGGCACCAATAATATCTAGTGCACAAGTTTCGGAGGCTAGAATGATGGACTCACCTATCCTACCTATAACTAGTGGTCGTACACCTCTCGGGTCTCGCACACCAATAATTTTTTCTTGGGTCATGGCAACAAGTGAGTATGCCCCTTCGACTTGACGTAAGGCGTCAATTACTCGTTCAACTACATTTGTTGCTTTGGACATTGCAATGAGGTGAATAAAAGTCTCAGTATCACTGGTTGACTGAAAGATACAGCCACGCTGAACAAGTGCTTTACGAATGGCATAAGCGTTGGTTAAATTGCCATTGTGCGCAATTGATAGACCACCGAATTTAAAGTCAGCGAATAGAGGTTGAACGTTTCTGAGGGCTTTGTCACCAGACGTAGAGTATCTTACATGGCCAATTGCCATGTTTCCAGGCAGTGTTGCTATAACATCCTCTGAATTGAAATTGTCCCCAACATGTCCCAATGCACGGTGAGAATTAAATTGGTTTCCATCATATGATACTACACCCACAGCTTCTTGTCCGCGGTGTTGTAGGGCATGAAGACCAAGCGCTGTGTGAGCTGCAGCGTCAGGATGGTGGTAAATGCCAAAAATTCCACATTCATCACGGAACTGGTCAAAGTTATTGCCTTGGAAAATTGTTTTAGTGTTTTTTAACATAAAATAGTAAGTACCAATTAGTTTTTGGAACTATTGTCAATGAGACGTTCCATATCATTGCGTATTTTCCTTCCATAGCCATCGAGGGTTTTTGTTTCGTTACTTTTTGGCTTAGGAGAAATTAGTCCTTCTAGAATCTTTTGTCTCTCGATCAGCTTATTAGCATTCGTAACTGCTTTGTCAGCTGAAGATTCAACTTTTTCTGGAATCAAAGTACGTAGCTTCTGAGAGCCAATCTCAATGAGAGGCATGGTGCGAGCATTTCTTATCCAATCCGGTTGGTCAATTATAGGTATCATCCAATTGATTGCTAAATATAAAAGGCATATTAAGAAACCACCTCGAGCAAGGCCAAATAAAAAACCGAGAGAGCGATCAAGTGCGTTCAGGGTGCTGTTCTGAACGCGTTTGGATATTGCCCTACTTAAGATGGACAAAATTACAAGTGATGCAACAAATATAATAATACCCGTTGCCAGATCGGCTGCGAGTTCAATGGATATTATCTCGCGAACAAATGGCTTTGCAATTGGAAATGAATAAATTGTGATCAATCCACCCCCGACCCAACCAGCTACGGAGAGAATTTCATGAACTAAACCTCGTGTGTAGGCCAGAAATGCTGATATCAGTAATATAACTGTTACTGCTATGTCGGTGATGTTAACGGGCATATTATCCATTATATTTACCTTCAACATGGCCGTTATCTTTGGTCCTTTTTGTTGGTGGGTTAAATAGAGAAAGCAATTCAGCAAGATGTTCAACTTCTCTTATTTTCAGTTTACTTTTGGGCGTTGCCCCTTTATTTTTACTTCGATTTTTAGGCACGATAGCATGCGTAAAACCAAGCTTGGTTGCTTCTTTCAGGCGCGCGTCTGTATGCGAAACTGGCCGAATCTCACCAGAAAGGCTGATTTCGCCAAAAACTACCGTTTCAGACGGCGCAGAAATACCGCTCAACGAAGATGCTAAAGATGTGGCAACTGCAAGATCAGCTGCTGGCTCAGACACACGTAGCCCTCCTGCGACATTTAAGTATACGTCGTTGGCACCAATGGCAAGACCGCACCTTGACTCAAGTACTGCTATGACCATTGCTAAGCGAGCAACATCCCAGCCGA
>CACKCT010000075.1:0-3140 GCA_902598645.1 Rhodospirillaceae bacterium
ATGTCCAGAATGATGGAACGAATGGTTACAGGCGATATGTCAATAGAAGAAATCGATATTTTACAAGATGTAACCAAGCAAATTGAAGGTCACACTATTTGCGCACTTGGTGATGCTGCTGCATGGCCAATTCAAGGTCTAATCCGCCACTTTCGTCCTGAAATTGAGCGCCGGATTAACGAGCGAGCCTCATTCCTCTCAGGACAAGCAGCATAGGGAGAGTGGCATGCCAACACTTACGATCGATGGGATAGAAGTAGAAGTTGATGATGGACTAACGGTTTTACAGGCATGTGAACATATTGGAATTGAGATTCCACGCTTTTGTTATCATGAACGCCTCTCGGTAGCTGGAAATTGTCGCATGTGTCTTGTTGAAATGGAACGTGCTCCAAAACCAATCGCCTCATGTGCAATGCCTGTATCTGAGGGGATGGTTATCACGACTAATTCACCAACTGTCAAAAAAAGTCGTCATTAATTTGCATCATTGGAGCATTAACGCATGCGCAGAGGCATTCAACTTCAGACAAAGTAAATTTTCCATCCGCAGTAGTTTCACCAACATCAATTCCAAGCTTTCTTTTACAAACTTCCATAATTTTATCTGATCCTCGCAACCAACATGGTAGATTGGTGCATACCTGCAGATGGTTTTCCCCTATTGGGGCTAGGTTATACATTGTATAAAAAGTAGCTACTTCATAAACCCTGATAGGTGGTAAGTTAAGAATTTCAGCTATGTGGTCCATTGCTGCACGAGGCAACCAGCCATCATGCTGGCGCTGTGCCAAGTCAAGCAATGGCATCATGGCGCTGGACTCGCGACCTTTAGGATATTTTGCAAACATGCTTTTAAATTTTTTTTGATTTTCTGCTGAAAACTCAAAGGTTTTTGGCTGAATAACTTTTGATGGATCTGATTTCATCGATCTATTTCTCCAAAAACTATATCCAAGGAACCTATATTAGCAACTATATCAGCAAGCATGTGGCCATTTGAGAGAAACTCTAGAGCTTGTAAGTGGGCAAATCCAGGAGAACGTATTTTGCACCGATAAGGTTTGTTTGAACCATCAGAAATCAGGTATACTCCAAACTCTCCCTTTGGGGCTTCAACAGACGTATAAGTCTCGCCTATTGGAACGTGATAGCCCTCAGTAAAAAGTTTAAAGTGATGGATTAGAGATTCCATTGAGTTTTTCATGTCACCACGAGAAGGTGGTGAAATCTTATGATTATCCGTTCTTACTGGGCCTGAAGGCATTTTGGATATGCACTGCTGAATGATCTTGAGAGATTCACGCATTTCAGCTATTCGCACAAGGTAGCGATCATAACAATCACCTTTTTTACCGACAGGGATATCAAAATCCATATTTGTGTAAACATCATAAGGCTGAGACTTACGTATATCCCAAGGAACCCCACATGCACGCAAGTTCGGTCCACTAAAACCCCAATCCATTGCGTCCTCGGCGCTTATTACACCAATATCAACGGTTCTTTGTTTAAATATTCTATTGTTAGTAAGTAGCATCTCAATGTCATCAATTACCTTAGGAAAGGTTTCACACCAAGTAGCAATATCTTCAATTAGACCGTCCGGAAGATCAGAAGCTACACCGCCACAACGAAAATAGGCCATGTGAAGACGGGCACCAGATACCCTTTCACAAAATTCCATAAGCTTTTCACGCTCTTCACAAGCCCAAAGCATTGGTGTCATGGCACCTAAATCCATGGCAAAAGCAGAAACAGAAAATATATGGTTGAGTTCACGGCCAATTTCGGCAAATAACACACGAATGTATTGGCCACGTGGCGAAGCTTCAATGCCTAAAAGTTTTTCTGTTGCTAGAACGAAAGCATGCTCCTGACATTGGGGAGATACATAATCGAGGCGATCAAAGTAGGGCATGGCCTGAGAATATGTTTTATGTTCGATAAGCTTTTCAGTACCCCTGTGCAACAAACCAACGTGAGGGTCAGCTCGTTCTATTACTTCACCGTCAAGCTCTAAAACAAGACGCAAAACGCCATGAGCGGACGGATGTTGAGGGCCAAAATTTAGATTGTAATTCTTAATTTGCTTTTCTGGCACCTCATGTAACTCCACTAGTAGCTGAGTCTTCTGAATCCTCTGCTTTTTCATCACCGGGGAGAGGAGAGTTCATGGCCTCCCAAGGGCTCATGAAATCAAAATTACGAAAATCTTGTGCCAATTTTACAGGTTCGTAAACAACTCGTTTTTGCTCATCATCATAACGCACTTCTACATAGCCGGTTAATGGAAAGTCTTTTCGTAGGGGGTGACCCTCAAAACCATAATCAGTAAGAATCCGACGAAGGTCCGGGTGACCTGAAAAATATATCCCCAGTAAATCCCAGGTTTCACGTTCCCACCAGTTAGCAGAACTAAAAACAGAAACCACAGATGGTACTGGTTTTTTCTCATCTGTGCGTATTTTAACTCTGATCCTCTGATTAAGAGTCATGGAAAGCATATGATATGTAATATCAAAACGTTCATCACGCTCTGGATAATCAACGCCACACACGTCTAGCAAGACTTTGAATTGGCAATTAATATCGTCGCGAAGATATGTCATAATCTTAACGATTTTCTCGCTGCGTGCATGAATACAAAGCTCACCATCTGTGTGTTCAACGGCAGCAATTTCATCGGCTAGTGAACTAGCAATAACATCACTTAGTGCTTTAAGCGCATCATCCATGTTTTTCAGCGACCCTTTTTTGAAGCAGTTTATCTTTAATTTTTAATATCTGTGAGCTGATCATTTATCTAACGCCAGAGTGTTCCAGTACGTTTGATTTTTTTTTGCAACTGAAGAACACCATAAACTAAAGCCTCAGCTGTTGGTGGGCAACCAGGCACATAGACATCGACAGGGACAACTCTATCACAACCTCGAACTACAGAGTAAGAGTAGTGATAGTAACCCCCTCCATTAGCACATGAGCCCATTGAAATCACATAGCGTGGTTCAGACATTTGATCATAAACCTTGCGGAAAGCTGGTGCCATCTTATTGGTAAGTGTACCAGCAACGATGATGACGTCAGACTGCCTGGGGGAAGGTCTTGGCACAACCCCAAAACGATCGAGGTCGTAACGT
>CACKCT010000076.1:0-2887 GCA_902598645.1 Rhodospirillaceae bacterium
TGTAACAAATCCTAAGCGTCTCAAGGAGGGGATCAAGTTGGGTGTTGCAAACTCAATTTTAATTAAAGTCAACCAGATTGGCACTTTATCTGAAACTCTGGAAGCAATTGAAATGGCCCATAAGGCGGGTTATTCTGCAATTATATCACACAGATCGGGCGAGACTGAGGATTCGACCATCGCTGATATAGCTGTAGCCACAAATGCAGGCCAAATTAAAACTGGTTCCCTTAGTCGTTCGGATCGTTTAGCAAAATATAATCAGTTAATGCGTATAGAAGAATTACTGGGGCCTACTGCACGTTTTGGGCGGTCTTGAAGTTCTGCAACAATAGCTTTTTGTCCAGTACAGAACAAATTTACTGTTAGCTGTCAGTTTTTTGTGAATTATTTGAGTATAAAAATTTGTGTCAACGCCATGGTAATAACTTGTTAAGATTTTGAGCGTATTTGTAGTTTTGGGTAAAGGACTGTGGGTGCAGTATTAACAATAATAATGGCGCCTTGGTCAAATGGGTCTTTTCTATGAATTACGATCGCGGGCTCGATTTATAGTAGGGCCAATTCTCGGTATATTCGCTGTTGGTTATTTCGCTTTTCATGCATTTCGTGGAGAGCGTGGTATATTTGCCCTAAGCCAATTATCTCACCAGGTTGAAACAGCACAGCAATTGTATGATAAAATAAAAACTCAGCGTAAAAAACTTGAACATAAAGTGAGTTTACTCCTTCCTGATAGTCTTGATCCAGATATGCTTGATGAACGAGCACGTATAATGCTTAACTATGGGCTCAAAGATGATATTGTTGTCATTCTTGACAAAAAAAGTTCAATTAGAAAAAGAAAGCTTAATTAGAGGAATTATTATTAATTAGTAATTTGATTTTGTGGTTTTATATGGCCACTGAAATTCTTAAGCTAAAATATTGTTTAAAAATTTTTTTGATCAAAAGCTCTCACTACAAAAGTTTGCGTGATTATTTCCCTATAGTTTTAGACACCAGAAGTAAGTTTACATTCCACAACCCAATAATGTTAATAATAGTACGCAAGCTATAAAATTTTTGAAAAACTAAATTATTTTAATTTTTTAACTTAAAAATCTTATAAATATCACTATTTTTCAATTACTTAAATTCCAACTAAGATATTTTTTTTGATTATAAAAAAACATCAGTAAATCATAATTATTTATTTATATTTCAATTTATAGTGCGCCAATTGAAACAAAATGTATTTATTACAAGTAAATAGAACACATAATTACATAAAATTAACTACTTATGAGTTAATTCTCATTTTTTCGTTTATTTACATATACTTTGAAGATATTTGGAACTTGATTATATGAGATATAGTAGTGTAAATTATCTTTGTATTTTTTGAGAGGACGAAGTCTGCCAATAATAGCCACTATTAAAAGTAGTAATAATGTAATTATTTATTGAGGTGTTATAACCCATGACAAACTCTTCTAATAAATCTGTCCCTTCCAAAAAAGCTCGAATTAAACGAGCTAAAAAGGCACCTGCTCCGAAAGAAGAGCTTATCTTGCTTTATGAAAAAATGTTAATGATCCGGCGTTTTGAAGAAAAAGCTGGTCAACTTTATGGTATGGGCCTTATTGGGGGGTTTTGTCATCTTTACATAGGCCAGGAAGCGATCGTAGTTGGTATGCAGGCAATTGCAAACGAGAATGACTCGGTTATAACAGCCTACCGGGATCATGGCCACATGTTGGCTTGTGATATGAGTCCTGAGGGTGTTATGGCTGAATTAACTGGACGTATTGGGGGATACTCCAAGGGCAAAGGGGGCTCTATGCACATGTTTTCTAAAGAAAAAAAATTCTTTGGCGGCCATGGCATAGTAGGATCTCAGGTGCCATTGGGCACAGGTCTCGCATTTACTCACAAATACAAAGCCGATAATGGAGTGGCAATGGTCTACATGGGAGATGGTGCAGTCAACCAAGGGCAAGTCTATGAGTCTTTTAATATGGCCCAGTTATGGTCATTACCAGTGATTTATATCATAGAGAATAACAAATATGGCATGGGGACATCTGTTGAACGTGCTTCAGCAACAACAGATCTATATCAGCGTGGTGCCGCCCACAGTATCCCTGGGGCAAAAATAGATGGGATGGATGTTCTCGCTGTTAAATTAGCGGGCCAGAAAGCCCTTAAGCATTGCCGGTCTGGCAAGGGACCATACATTCTTGAAATGGAAACCTACCGATATCGTGGGCATTCAATGTCTGATCCAGCTAAGTACCGAACAAAAGAAGAGGTCTCAAAAATGCGCCAGGAAAGTGACCCAATTGATAATCTGCGACAGTTAATGCTCGAGCATAATTTAGTAACAGAAGAAGCTCTCAAAGATATTGACCGTAAGATTAAGGCATTAGTGACTGAGGCTGCAAGCTATGCCCAGGAATGTCCCGAACCGGATGCAAGCGAACTATATAAGGACGTTTTAGTGGAGATTTAAGGCAATGGTTAAAAATGTACTCATGCCGGCACTTTCCCCAACAATGACAGAGGGTAAACTCGCCAAATGGCATAAAAAAGAAGGTGATACCGTAGCTAGTGGTGATGTACTTGCCGAGATTGAAACTGATAAGGCAACTATGGAGATCGAGTCTGTTGACGATGGCATTCTTGGTAAGATTATTATCAAAGAGGGTACTGAGGCGGTGTCCGTAAACAAGACCATCGCCATCATTCTTGAAGAGGGCGAGGAGGCAACAGATCTAGATCTGGCAAAAACGCAAAATCTCCCAGAAACAGCAAAACCGCAGCTTATGTCTGAACAAGTTCAAGAAGAGATTAATGAACAAGATACTTCAGACATAGGAGTTAGTCTAACCGTTCGTGAAGCCCT
>CACKCT010000077.1:0-2808 GCA_902598645.1 Rhodospirillaceae bacterium
AGAATATGCTAACAAAAAAACAATATGAACTTTTAGTATACATTGACAAATGTTTAAAAAACACTTGTGTTTCCCCTTCATATGATGAAATGAAAAACGCACTAGGATTAGCATCAAAGTCTGGCATTCACAGGTTGATTACAGGTCTTGTGGAACGTGGATTTATTCGCCGACGGCCACACCGTGCTCGAGCTCTTGAGATTTTACGTCGGCCTGAACATAGTTACATAAACAACAGCCAACAGGAGTCTGAGAGTTTTGTTCCAAACGTCATAAAAGGAAATTTCAAATTGGCGGGAAAAGAAAACTCCATTGAGGCTGGCAATATAATTCAGATACCTAGATATGAAAAAATCGCTGCCGGAATACCAATTGAGGCGGTAGATAACCCAATAAATTCAATTGGTATACCCGCAGACTTGATTGGCAAAGGTGAGCATTACGCATTAGAAGTGGACGGTGAATCAATGATCGATGAGGGCATACATGATGGAGATACTGTAATAATTCGCCATACTGACAATGCAGAAAATGGCAAAATTGTTGTAGCTATTATCGATAATGAGGAAGTTACTTTGAAAAGACTTCGCCGAAAAGGAAACTCAGTTGCCTTGGAAGCAGCAAATAAAGACTTTGAAACTCAAATATTTGGACCAAACAGAGTAAAAGTGCAAGGTCAGCTAGTTGGCCTTATTCGCAAATATTAAATTCAAATTTTTTAACGGCAAATAACAGCCAATTTCTTCTGGTAGCGTACATTGAGGGCAAAGACAAAGTTAATCTATTGCTTTTTCTTCAAGAGCTCTTCCTTTGTGTTATAAAATAGTGAACATATCATTGGTCTGCTCGTGCGAGTATCGTGTAGCTATAATCTTTTGAAACGGAAAAAGTTGCCCAAATGGAAGTGATTACTCGATTTGCCCCGTCTCCAACTGGCTTTCTTCACATTGGAGGAGCTCGAACTGCGTTATTCAATTGGCTTTTTGCTCGCCATCATAAGGGTAAATTCCTTTTGCGTATTGAAGATACGGATCAAAAACGCTCCACACAAGAAGCGGTTAAAGCCATTTATGATGGTATAAAATGGTTGGGGTTAAATTGGGACGGTGACCCTATCTCACAATTTTCTCGTGCTCAAAAGCACAAAAAGATTGTTGAACAATTATTGGCCGATGGTAAAGCCTATAAATGTTATTGTACGCCCGAAGAATTGGCATTAATGCGGGAAAATGCAAGGGCATCGGGTCGACCTATGCTATATGATGGGGTCTGGCGTAATAAATCAGAGAAAGAAGCCCCTAGCGGAGTAAATCCGGTAATTCGATTGAAATCTCAACAAACTGGCGAAACAATCATAAATGATCAGGTAAAAGGTAAGGTTAAAGTCTCAAATGATCAGATGGATGATATGGTTTTGATGCGCAGTGATGGTACCCCAACATACATGCTTGCTGTTGTTGTTGACGACCATGACATGGGCATTACGCATGTTATTCGTGGTGATGATCACCTAACTAATACATTTAGACAACACCAAATTTATTCAGCACTCAATTGGGACACTCCAATCTTCTCCCACATTCCATTAATCCATGGAACTGATGGAACAAAGTTGTCCAAACGCCATGGTGCCCTTGGTGTTGAGGCATATTGGGCCGACGGATTCTTACCTGAAGCTATGAGGAACTATCTTTTAAGGCTGGGCTGGTCTCATGGAGATGACGAGATTATTTCCACAGAGCAGGCAATTAATTATTTTAGTCTGGATGGCGTTGGAAAATCACCGTCACGTTTTGATATTTTCAAACTTTCCAGCCTTAACGCCAAATATCTTCGGGAGTCAAATTCCGAAAAACTAGCAGATCTTATAGAACCCACACTAGCAACACGACTTGGCCGTAATCTTACTGAAACAGAAAAAACTCGTACTATTTTAGGCATCCACAAGCTCAAGGAACGCTCTAAAACAACCGTTGAGCTGGCTGAAAGTGCTTTTTTCTATATTGAACCGCGACCGATTAAAATAAGTGAAAAAGAAAAAAATACACTTAACCAAGCTGATCTAGATCGAGTTTCAGCTATTCGCAAAAGACTACACACCTTAACCGAGTGGACACACGACGCAATAAAAAACACCATAGTTCTATTAGCCAAAACTGAAGAAATAAAGCTAAGTAAAATTGCACAACCCTTGCGGGTAATACTATGTGGTTCAAATGTAGCACCGGGCATTTTTGATATTATGGTAGTCCTTGGTCGTGATGAAACTCTTGGACGACTAGAAGATGTTTTAAAGCAAAAAAAACCTACTTGTGATAGAATTGATTGATATGACAAATCCTAAAAGGATAGTAGATGCCCGATACAACTAAAAATATAGATAAAAAAGCTTTTACCCTTAAAGATAATCGTAGCGGTAAAACTTATGACCTAGATGTTATAAAAGGAACAATTGGTCCTGATGTAATTGATGTACGAAAGCTTTATTCTGAAACAGGCCACTTCACCTTTGATCCAGGGTTTACTTCTACTGGCAGTTGTCAGTCTGAGATTACCTTTATCGATGGAGAGAAAGGTATTCTTCTATATCGAGGATATCCAATCGATCAATTAGCTGAAAATTCAAATTTTCTTGAAGTATGCTACTTACTAATTTACGGAAATCTCCCAACTGCTGATAGCATGAAAATATTTTCTGAACGCATCACATATCACACAATGCTACATGAGCAGCTTAATATGTTTTTCAGAGGTTTCAGACGCGATTCCCACCCCATGGCCATAATGAATGGTATAGTTGGTGCTCTG
>CACKCT010000078.1:0-2710 GCA_902598645.1 Rhodospirillaceae bacterium
TGGTGAAAGAGTAACGATACCATTTGAACGAACAAGACCAGAACTAGAGACGACTGTCTCATATTTCTAAAGGAAAATCTTTTAAACTCACCACATACAAATTTAAAAGCGTTGTAAACTCAACAATATCAAACTGCCCTCAACAAGCTATATCCTCAAGCGCAATTTAAGAATTCTTAGTCTGCCGACACCACACCCAAATAAAAGACTTCCATTTAAATTCTTTATTTTTTGCACGGGACAATTCAGTAAATTCAATTCACATAGTTAGTAAGCTATCGCAATGGACGTATCTCTTTTATAAGCCTAAGATAGCCTTCTCCATATCTTTTCTTTGAGCACAAGTATTACCACCTTAAAACTGAGCATCAAAATTCAAAATTTTTGTTAATAATGTTGCCTTATCAATATTTATGCTTTTTATCAGGGTGTTACTTTGGATTATTCAACTAAATAATCAAATAACAAAAGGGTTAAAAAACACGAAAAGAGTATTGCAAACCCTCGTTTAGTATGAGTAGATTTAAGTATTTCTTATTCTAAAATCCTTTGTAAGTTATTAAAAAGGTGGAGTTTTAGTTTGAATGAATACCTTGACCGGGCTGGATTGAAGGTAGCACAGGTGTTGGTTCATTTTATTGAGCAGGAAGCACTACCGGGAACAGAAATTTCAGCAAACGTCTTTTGGACAGGGTTTGCCAGCTTGCTGAGGGAACTTTGCCCACAAAACCGTGAACTTCTTAACAAAAGAAAAAAATTACAACGCGAAATTGACATGTGGCACAAAAGCCGATTTAACAAGCCACACGATCATGAGGCTTACAAAGAATTTTTGATTGAAATTGGATATCTCATTGAGGAAGGCCCAAACTTTAAAATAAAAACCAAAAATATTGACCCCGAAATTGCATTGATACCAGGCCCGCAGCTCGTAGTACCAGCTACCAACGCAAGGTATGCATTAAATGCAGCAAATGCGAGATGGGGTAGTCTTTATGATTGCCTCTATGGCACTGATGCAATGGGAGGCCCTCCAACAAGTGACGGTTATGACCGTGGACACGGTGCACGTGTCGTTGCACGCGCGAGAGTATTTCTGGATACAGCCTTTCCCATTGAGGGCCTTAGCCATGCTGATGCAAATCGTTATCACATTCAAGACGGCAAGCTTATGGTAAATGATAAGCCATTAGTAGAGCCTAAAAAATTCGTTGGCTATAAAGGTGATCCAAAAGCTCCGGACGCAGTTGTTCTTTGTAACAATGCGCTCCATGTGGAGCTAATTTTTGACAGAGCCCATCCTATAGGCAGCAGAGACCAGGCATTGTTGGCCGATGTCATTATTGAAAGCGCAGTTTCTGCAATTATCGATTGCGAAGATTCTGTAACATGCGTTGATGCACATGACAAAGTGATCGCCTACAAAAACTGGCTTGGTTTGATGAAAGGTGATTTAGAAGAAACATTTCATAAAAATGACTTAATTGTGACACGCAAACTTAGTCAAGACCGTGTTTATACAGCCACAGATGGAACAAAGGTCACGCTTAAAGGAAGAGCTCTTTTATGGAATAGAAACGTTGGTCATTTTATGACCAATCCAGCTATTTTAGATATAGAGGGAAATGAGATTCCAGAAGGCTTAATGGATGCTGCAGTCACTACTTTAATTGGAATTCATGATTTAAAAAGAAAGGGCGGGAATTCAGTCCATGGATCAATCTACATTGTAAAACCTAAGATGCATGGTCCAGAGGAAGTTGCCTTTGCTGATGAAACATTTAGTAAAATAGAAAAATTTCTTAATCTTCCAAAATATACAGTAAAGATAGGAATTATGGATGAAGAGCGTCGGACTAGCGTCAATTTGAAAGAATGCATTCGTGAAGCTTTAAATCGTGTTGCTTTTATTAATACTGGTTTTCTTGATCGAACCGGCGATGAAATTCATACTAGCATGGAAGCTGGACCTTTTAGCCGAAAAGATTTTATTAAGCGCAAAAGTTGGATTATTGCATATGAAAATCAAAACGTAGACATTGGCCTTGAGTGTGGTTTCTCTGGCAAAGCTCAAATTGGCAAAGGCATGTGGGCAATGCCAGATCTAATGGCTTTAATGGTTGAGCAAAAGATAGAGCATCCAAAGGCAGGTGCAAACTGTGCTTGGGTGCCCTCCCCAACCGCTGCAACCTTACACGCTCTTCACTATCATTTTGTTGATGTTTTTGCTGTTCAAAGAAATTTAATTAATGGTGGTCGGCGTGCTTACGTAGATGCTCTATTAGATATTCCTTTGGCAACTTATAGAAAGTGGACGACAGAGCAAATCATCCGAGAAGTAGAAAATAACGCACAAGGCATACTTGGATATGTGGTTCGTTGGATTAACCATGGTGTCGGCTGCTCAAAGGTCCCTAACATTGACAATGTCGGCCTGATGGAAGACCGCGCAACTTGTCGGATTAGTTCTCAACATTTAGCAAATTGGATTCACCACCAAATTATTAGCTCTGCTGATGTTATGGCTTCAATGAAAAGAATGGCTACTGTTGTTGATAAACAAAATATACTCGATGAAGATTATATACCAATGTCTCCCACTTTTGATTCTCTGGCCTTTATTGCAGCATGTGACCTAGTATTTAAGGGAACACAACAACCATCTGGTTACACCGAACTACTGTTGCATCAACGACGGTTGGAGCAAAAA
>CACKCT010000079.1:0-2644 GCA_902598645.1 Rhodospirillaceae bacterium
CATTTCATATGCACGCTGGGCTGAAATTAAGTTTGATATTTCTTCAACTGCATTGACGTTGGAGGTTTCAAGGAAACCTTGCAATATTGAGCCAAAGCCGGTTGAGGCTGGTGCTCCTGTTGTTGGAGTTCCTGAGGCTGGTGTTTCCATATATAAATTGTTTCCCATGGCTTGAAGACCTGCATCATTTGGGAAAACCGCTGTTTGTATTTGTCCAACATTAGACAATTCAACTTGGCCCTCAATCTTGGCAAGGACTTCGCCGCTAGCATTTATTGTCACATCGATTGCATTACTTGGAACGGTTATACCAGGCAGTAGCTTGTATCCGTCATGAGTTACTATTTCGCCAGATGCATTCAATTGAAAGGTGCCATCTCGAGTGTAGCTAGTTTCGCCACTTGGTAATTCTATTTGAAAGAAGCCTTTACCCTGAAGCGCAAGATCAAATGTGTTGTCCGTAGCACTAAGGTTGCCTTGTTCATGAATGCGGTAAACTGCTGCTAGCTTGACTCCCAAGCCTATTGCTACTCCAGATGGAACAATTGTGCCAGCATCTGAAGACGTAGAGCCTGCTCTTCTTAGGTTTTGATATAGCAAGTCGTGAAATTCAGTTCTTCTCCGCATAAATCCAGTCGTATTCATATTGGCAAGGTTGTTTGACACAACTTCGACATTCCTCTGTTGTGCTAGCATACCTGTCGCAGCAATATTTAATGATCTCATTTTCTTTTTCCTTTTCTATTTTGTCGGGTTAAATCTTTTTGTGTTTGTTGGCCAATTAAACTTCAGCCTTGATTTATCCGACTCGAGCATATTCCTTAACCATATTTTTTAGACGTTCGTCCTCTTTTTGAATAAATATTTTCGTACCCTCATAAGCCCTATGCACTTCAATCATTCGGGTCATTTCAATGATTGGTTGAACGTTTGAGCCTTCGAGCATTCCTTGAACGACTCTAGCTTCTTCAACCGGAGTGGCTTGTTGTGTAGTGGAATACAATCCACCAGCTACGAGCTGCAAGTCACGTTTATCAGCAAAGTTAACAACTGCAATTTTTCCAAGTTCACCGTTTTCCGTGGAAAGTGTGCCGCTACTATCAATTTCTATGTGGTTATCTTCGGGACTTAAGAAGAATGGAGCGCCATTATCAGATAGAACGGGGTCACCATTTCGGGTTACTAGTTGTCCGTCATTTCCAATTTGAAAATTACCATTTCTTGTATAACGCTCCCCAGTTGGTGTACCGATAACAAAGAATCCATCGCCATGAATTGCTAGATCAAAAGGGTTTTCCGTTTTTTCGAATGTTCCTTCAGATAAATCTCTTGCAGTGGCAATATCCCGAACAAATGCTAATTTATCACCGCCAATTCTTGTCCCTCCGGGACTTCTAACCAAGTGTTCGACAAACATCATTTTTTCGCCCTTGTATCCAGTAGTGTTCATATTTGCTATATTATTAGCAATTACGCTCATTGATCTGCGAATTACAGCCTGTTTTGAGACCGCTATAAGTGATGATGTTTCCATTTACTTCAATCCTGCTAAATAATTAATTTTTTCAGTATTACTATGCACATGGTATGCCAAACTAAAATTGTTATTTATTTCAGTACACTAGAGTCACATTTTTATAGCATTGTGTTTCTGCTTGATGCGATCCTTGCCTTTTGCCCGGCAGGTTTTGCCCAATCTATGTGACTAAATTTCTTGTTTTAAGGAAATAAAAAGCAAGTCGATGTGCATATTTTCCTGTCCTGTTCTCAATTACTTGTTAACCATCAGGCTCTACATTAATTCACACCAAAGTTAAGAATCAGCGTACTGTTTGGTTTGTTTTTGTTACTAAGAAGAGAAAACCAATGGCCGATGAAGATCTAGATGACGAAACAGATGAAGATAGTGAGGAAGATGCCGAAGCCGAAGCCGATGGCGATGGTGAAGATGATGATGATGATGATGATGAAGGAGGTGAAGTATCTGATAAAACTAAGGGAGGAGGTAAGAAGAAGCTCCTCATCATTCTTGGTTTAGTTCTCCTTCTTATTGTTGGAGGCGCAGTTGCGGCTTATTTTACTGGCTTGTTAGATCCTTTGCTGAACGGCGATGAAAGTCAGGCAGAAGAAGATGCTTTGCTTAAAGATGCAGTTTTTTATGATATGGAGGAACTTATGGTCACCCTCAGTGCTGAGGGTCGAGAAGCTACTTTTTTAAAGGTTAAGATCACTCTTGAACTTGAAAAACAGGAGGATATACCAAAGATAGAGAGCTTGTTACCTAGAGTGATTGGTAATTTTCAGATTTACCTGAGAGAGCTCAGGGTCGAGGACTTAAAGGGGTCAGCTGGCATGTACAGGTTGCGAGAAGAATTGTTGAGGCGTGTAATAGCGTCAGTAGCTCCAATAAAGGTTAATGACGTCCTTTTTAAGGAAATGCTTGTTCAATAATGTGTATGGTGAGCTTGCTGGTGAAATGATGATGGAAGCACAGAAATGATAGCAGAGGCAGAAAACGACATTGACGGTGGTGGTGGCGACGAACAGGATGATTTGGCAGCTGAATGGGAATCTATGGTGTCCCCGGACGTTGCAAATGCTCAGCAAGCAAGTGGAGGACAAACGTCTCGTGTTTTGAGTCAAG
>CACKCT010000080.1:0-2611 GCA_902598645.1 Rhodospirillaceae bacterium
ACAGCTAAGTTGGCAGCTCATGCAACAGAAGTTGGAAATAGACCTCGAGTAATAACTACCGATACCCAAAAAGTAGGGAAAATAGAACAACTAAAGGCTTTGACCAAACAGTTTGGAATTAAGATTGAAATAACAAACAATGCAAAAGGGCTCATAAGATTAGTGCAAGAAAACGACAATAATGTTCCCATTATCGTTGACACCTCCGGTACAAACCCATTTGATGCCACTGAAATGGAACATCTTAAAACAATCGCTAGCACGGCACAGTTTGAAAAAATTGCTGTGATAGCTGCAGGTAGAGACCCAGTAGAAACTGCGGAGGTTGCTTTAGGATTTTCAACTATTGGGGCAAAAAGGATGGTTATAACTCAACTGGATATGACGCGCCGCCTTGGTAGCATACTCACTGCAACTTATGCTGGTAAACTGTCATTATCAGATATCAGCATCAGTCCCAATATTTCCAACGGCTTCTGCCCCCTAAATTCAGTCTCTCTTGCCCGCCTGATAATGCCGTATACTGATACTGATGGATCAATAAATTTTGTCAATGAGGACACCAATCAAACAGAGGCAATAATATGAATTCAGCACCAACCTTAGCAGCCCGTGCTTCATCAATAACAAATGGACAAAACATGGTTGCTATCGCATCAGGGAAAGGGGGTGTTGGTAAAACCTGGCTTGCTATTACCCTAACTCATGCTCTAGCGAAGCAGAAACTACGCACTTTACTTTTTGATGGCGACTTAGGTCTAGCTAATTTAGATATTCAGCTGGGTTTAATGCCGAAACATGATCTAGGTAGTGTAATTGCTGGAAGACTGACGCTCAATCAAGCTGTACTTACTTATGAAGAAGGTAACTTTGATATTATCGCTGGGCGCTCTGGTTCAGGTGGACTGGCAAACGTCCCTGTCAGCCGTCTACAGATTCTAGGAGACGATCTAAACTTACTTGCTGCCGCATATGATAAGGTAATTATTGATCTTGGAGCAGGCGTTGAGCGAACAGTAAGACAGCTAGCCCAGAGTGTTGGCACTTGTATCGTCGTTGCAACTGACGAGCCTACGTCCCTCACAGATGCGTATGCCTTCATAAAAATTACTCATGTAGAGCGTCCTGGCGAAGACATCCGAATTGTAATAAATATGGCTAATTCAACTCGCGAAGGTGAGAGAACTTACAACACGTTGCTAAAAGCCTGCGAGGGTTTCTTGAAGATTTCACCCCCGTTGATTGGCGTGATAAGACGAGATAACAAAGTCCGCGAGTCAATTAAAAGTCAGTCATCTATACTTACTAGATTTCCCAATACAGAAGCCACAACCGATGTTGAGAGAATAGCTGAAAAACTAAAAGAGCGAGTTTCTTCCAAATGAGTTATGTATGAGTACAATTCGACCAACGACATCAACACCGTCCCTAGTTAACCCACAAAACACAACTCCCGTCGCTATTGTTCAAGGAGCACCATCCATACTTGGACGCATTTCTGTTGGACAGATACTGGAGGCAACCGTCATATCCCAAACAGCAAAAGACACTTTTCAAGTACAAACGCCATTGGGTCAATTTTTATTGAACTCGACACTAAACTTACCGAAAGGTGGTACTCTTATGTTGCAATTATCATCTCAATCACCTTTCATGCAATTCCATATCAACAGCTTGAATGGCGAAAATCTTAAATTAAAGACAAAAACTGAGCCCAAAGTCACAAGTAACACGAGTCAAAAAAAATGGTCGCCATCTACAAAATTGGTTGAAGGAAAGATCCTACTAGCAACTTTGATAGGGCAATTGTCGGGGCCTCAAAAAATATCCACACAAATCTCTAAAGAAAATCCCATCTTACCTACCACAACTACCACCGACTCAACTGAGGAAGCAGGTGCTTTTTTAAAGAAAATTGGTTCAACAAGAGGAGGAAGCACAAAGCAATCCATTATCAATCTGAATAATATTTCGGCAGTTTTAAAAGACCTAAAACCATCTCAGGGTTTAACAAGCCTAAAAATCAAGTCGGTTAAAAATCCCAAGGCACCTGAAGAAATGCTTATTGGCAGTAAAATAAACGTTAAGGTTATATCAATTCAACCACCAGATCCAAATGTAACTGAAGCAATTTCCTCAACATTCAGCAAGAAAAACAAACATCATTCTCTTTCATTAGGTTCTAACCTCAAGGGTGTTGTCTCAGGAACTACTGGCTCAGGACAGCCTATTATTCAGACCAAAGTGGGCTTTTTAAACTTGAGCACCCAAACAAATATTCCGCTCGGTTCAACAATTTCTCTGGAAGTTACTCAAGGTCCTTCAGGGCCAACTAGTGAAGCTCAGCTTGTATCTCCTTTTAACGAGGGCCTATTTAGGTCTCGGAAATGGCCAGCACTCGAACAAACTTTCCAAATTATTGAGGAAGTTCACCCAAGGAGCACTCCTAAGCTCATAAATTCTATTATACCTCGTCCAGGTGTTGCATTAATTTCAAATGTAATCTTCTTCCTTTCCGCCCTGAGAGCTGGTGACTTACATGCTTGGGTGGGAGAAAAAAATTTGCGTATTGTAGAACGCCATCAGCCATATATCGCTAGTAAAATGAGGG
>CACKCT010000081.1:0-2490 GCA_902598645.1 Rhodospirillaceae bacterium
CTGCACACATCAAAACTATTCATATCAGGCAAGCCCTCGTTCAGAATTACTATCTCATAGCTATTTTTTTGAGTTTCTTTCAAGGCCTCAGCACCACTATTTGCAACACTTGGAATAAACTCTTCAAGAAGTTGCAACTGCTCGTTAATCATATCTAACAACACGGTTTGATCATCAACAATAAGTACACGTTTCCCAACAGCCATTTTTGAAGTTTCTCTCCCAGTTTAATGTCCGAATAACCATGAAAGTACTCTAATTTAGTAATTTTTGATAGAAAGTTGTAGAAATTGGAAATGCATCTTTAAGTGACAAACATTCAAGAGTATATTTATATGAATTGGAGTAAAACAAGGTAAATGCCACACCAACCTAAAGTAATTAAAATGCCCGTCACACGCGAGGCTATATCTCTTTTAGCAGTTGATCGTTGTGTCTCTGAACTTCGGCGTGGCCGCACAGTTGCTATACGTGGTAGTGAAGGTAGTGCAGCATTAGTTCAAGCAGCAGAAGGGGTTACCGAGTCATCATTGCAACAACTTCGTAGCAAAGCAATGAATGAACCTGTGCTTGCAATCACGGCCCGCCGAGCGAAAGTGCTTGGTATGATAGACGCAGATGCATCCGCTGTTATTATTAAGCATGCTAATGGATTACTTATCCAAAACATTATTGATTTGGCTAATCCGTTATCAGACCTAAAGTCTAAAAAAGAAAACCTCGATATTCTTCAAGTTAAAAGTGCTAAACAATATAGCTGCGAATCAGCTGGCATAGGTTTAGCCAAGATTTCGCGCCTATTGCCTGCTGCTCTCATTGCTCACATTAAAGATAAAGATGCTGATGTCTTAGATACTTGGGCAATTAGACATGACCTACTCGTCGTTGATGCAGGGGATATATTTCAATACGAACACACTCAGGCACGGACCCTGAAAGCAGTCAGTGAGGCCCAGGTTCCTTTGCTGGATGCAAACAACACACGAATTATTTCCTTCAGACCGTTTGACGGAGGCCTTGAGCATTTAGCAATAGTCATTGGTGAAAATAACCTTAAAAAAAACCAACCCGTTCTTACTCGCTTACATTCAGAGTGCTTTACTGGAGATCTTCTTGCTAGTCTCAAGTGTGACTGTGGAGACCAATTACGTGGAGCCATCAACGAAATTTCAACCGCTGGTGGAGGAGTATTACTTTATTTGGCCCAAGAAGGGCGTGGTATTGGTCTCGTCAACAAACTACGAGCTTACGAACTACAAGATAGTGGTTTCGATACTATAGAATCCAACGAACAATTGGGCTTTGACGCAGATGAAAGAATTTATTTGCCGGCTGCCGAGATATTACGCCAATTAGGGTTTAAAAAAATCCGGCTGATGACCAATAACCCAGATAAAATCAACTCCCTCGCTGCTTGTGGCATTGATGTTGTTGAAAGAGTTAAGCACCATTTTCGATCTAACAAACACAATGAGCAATATTTAAAAAGTAAAATTGTGCGTAGCGGCCACTTAATCTAGAAATTTTTACCTACTTTTCCCCAAGACACGGCATTTCTTGCCACTACTATCAAAATTTATAATGAATAAAAGAGATTTTCTTGGATTTCTAATTGGCACAATCATTGCATGTTTAAGGGCAGGCGCAAATTTTTTAAACAGATATCAACAGACAGTCATCATAAAAAGAAACATATTATGAACAATTCCCTCGATACAGATAATAATCAATTTACGCTTCCTAAGCCCAGAACTTCCTTGCAAAATGTTGGTGAGAAGCTGGAGGAACGTGAAGAAGAGCGCACAGGGCGCAGCTTTCACGCATTCGGTAAGGATGGCTTTACTTTTCTTGACTTCTTAGACGTTATTAACCCACTGCAGCATATCCCACTTGTTGGCACAATGTATAGATCAATAACAGGCGATCAAATTGATCCTGGGTCACGAATAGCAGGCAGCGGTCTTTTTGGGGGACCCATTGGAACAGTTGTCGCCTTGGCCAACGTCACAATCGAGCAAAAAACTGGGCAAGATATAGGAAGTCATATGATGGCCCTATTCACAAAACAAGATGATAATTTAAAAACTCAAATTAGTGATGACTTTGCCAACACTTCCGAATCTGCTGGCATTACAAGTGACGCCAGCCCAATCACTACCCATGCAGAGGTTCTTGAATGGGCACAAAGAGAAATTGCTCATTCTGCAGAGACTGCAAGAGAAGCTCAATCAAAAAACATAACAAAATTAGCAAAAAATGTTTCCTCTAATGTAGAAGTATTAAATTGGGCCCAAGAAAAAAATAAATTTTCACACCCAACTATTGAGACATCTACTAATGCTTCCAAAAATAAAACAAAAGACACTAAACAAGCTAACTTAAAAGAGAGTGAAGCTGCTTCTGTAACCAGCTATGCCTTGGGCCGAGATCAAGCTCAATTAAATGGTGCTACCTCACCTCTTGGCGGCTGGTTCTCAGAAACAATGCTTC
>CACKCT010000082.1:0-2488 GCA_902598645.1 Rhodospirillaceae bacterium
ACGCAGCTTTGTACTTGCAGAGGGGATAGAGATCAAAGGAGCATCATTGAGCAATGGACTGCTACATATTGAATTGATACGTCACGTTCCTGAGCCAGAAATACGCAATATCAAAATCGAGTGTCCTAAAGATAAAACCTCGTTATCAAAGACCATAGATGTTGACACTATGGCCGATGAATAAATCCTCAATTAGCCTATTGAGGTAGCTTCACGCCGCTTGATGAGCTGCGTCTTGAGTAAGCAGAACAAACAAAGCTTCTGCCTGATCTGTTCCACGGAGCTTCTCGCAAACAGTTTTGTCACGAAGTAAACGGGATACCCGAGCTAGAGCCTTAAGGTGATCCGCACCTGCAGATTCGGGTGCAAGAAGAAGAAAAATAAGATCAACAGGTTGTTCGTCTATAGACTGAAAATCAATGGGCTTCTCCAAGCGGGCAAAAAGGCCATGTAGTGAAGTCAAAGCCGCAAGTTTGCCATGTGGAATAGCAATACCATTACCTACACCTGTAGTACCTAAACGTTCACGTTCCATCAAAACATCGGAAATAACACGCTCGTGAAGGCCAGTAATGTCAGCCGCTTTTTTAGCAAGATCCTGGATAGCTTGCTTTTTAGAGGTTGCGTGAAAATTTGCAACAATACTCTCTGGATTTATGAGGTCGTAAATTTCCATTTTTTTCCTTAAGCCTTGCCCTCAATCCAAACAATTACGATTCTCGGTATCACTAGCATCTATATAATCTATATTACCATCATCGGGACGGCAAACAATGTTCAGTTCGCTACAAGATTTATTCTTAAACAAAATAACTAGCGTTTATTCTGAGTCCATGCGTATAAAAGTCTCACTGACGACAGGCTTTGCAATATAAAGAGCCAATTTAACAAAGATTGTGGATTCACCAACTTTCGGTAATTCATTTTCACACTCTGTTGCCAAAAAAGAGTGAAGGGCGGAAACTAAATGCCCTTTATGCTACTGTCAATAGTTTGCACTACGTCGCTCTCATTTCTAACAAACGGGTTGATTAAAGTGCAGACTTTTTTTCACGACGTCTCTGTATGGAAGACGCAAGTCCCATTGCCTCTCGATATTTGGCTACTGTACGCCGTGCCACATCTATACCTTGAGACTTTAAAATTTTTACAATCTTATCATCTGATAAAATTTCATCAATGGTCTCGTTATCAATCAAGGACTTTATTTGGTAACGTACAGATTCAGAAGAATATGTTTCATCGCCAGAAGAACTCGAAATTGCTGCAGTAAAAAAATATTTAAGCTCAAAAATACCCCTTGGAGAAGATATAAACTTGTTCGAAGTAACACGTGATACTGTACTTTCATGCATATCAATTGCATCAGCTATGTCGCGCAAAACTAAAGGACGTAAGTACTGAACTCCTTTAGAAAAAAAAGCTTCCTGCTGTCGAACAATCTCGCTTGAAACTTTTAATATGGTTGTCGCTCGCTGATGGAGAGATTTCACTAACCAATTTGCTGATTGATAACAATCATTAATGTACCGTTTATCTTCCTTTGATTGGGTGGCAGTAGAAATAGTTGCAAAATATCTATTGTTCACAAGAACCTTAGGCAAAGCCTCACTATTTAGTTCAATAATCCACCCACTACCAACACTAAATGTCATTATGACATCAGGAATAATAGGTTGCATCACTGTGTTTTCGAATGCCTGCGCTGGTTTTGGATCTAGTTTCTTTATCTCAATAAACATGTCCGCAATATCCTCAGCGTCAACACCACAAAGTTCTACTAAAGTTGAGATATCCCGCACTGCTAGTAGACCCAAATTATCGAGTAAAGTCTGCATTGCTGGATCAAGCCTATCAATTTCCTTCAATTGTAGCGCAAGACACTCTGATAAGTTACGAGCAAAAAGTCCGGGAATGTCCATTTTTTGTAATTTAAACAAAACCGCTTCAACTAAATCAATAGTGCATTCTAAACTTTCAGTGATTTGTTTAATATCTCCACTTACATAACCAGATTCATCGAGCATATCGATGATTTGTGCTCCAATCAGTCTTTCTACAGGATCACTAAATGACATCACCATTTGAGAGTGCAAATACTCACGCAACGTTGGCTTGTTCGTCATTATTTCTTCAAGATTCGGAAGGGGGCCTGAGAAGTCTGTTGCCCCACTACTCCCTGAGCCAGCAAAGGCTCGCTCTTCGAGGCTAACCTGATTAATGTTAGGCTCATTAGTTTTATCGGTATTCCACTCATTATCGATATCTACATCCAAGTCACCACCAATTTCCTCAGTCTCACTCTCTGGAGTGCTAAAATCAATGTCGTTCAGGCCACCGTCTACAACCTTCTCAGATTTATCATCTAGCGACTCTTCCGTATCATATAGTTGATCATTATTTTCAGCTTGATCCCCTTCATCTCGTTCAAGAAGAGGATTTACCTCCAACTCTTGCTCAACATAATCAATAAGATCAAGACTTGAAA
>CACKCT010000083.1:0-2409 GCA_902598645.1 Rhodospirillaceae bacterium
ATTTGAAACACAAGAAAGAGTTGATGAAATTTGTGCAGCGGTTGGCTGGGAACTACAGAAAGAAGACACAGCTAAAGAACTAGCCCACTTGGCAGTTAGTGAATCAGGAATTGGGGTATATGAAGACAAAGTCCACAAAGTACAAAATAAAACTCGTGGTATGATGAGGGACATGATTGGAAAGAAAACCTGTGGTTTAGTCCGAGAGGACAAAGAAAAAGGCTTACGAATTTACGCTAAACCCATGGGCGTTATCGCCAATGTAGTCCCCTGCACAAACCCAGAGTCAACTGTTTGTTGCATTGGCGTAAGCCTGCTCAAAACTCGTAATGCTATGATCTGTTCCCCTCATCCACGAACAGCCAAAGCAACCTTTGCAACTGTAGAACATATTAGAATGGGTTTACGTAGGGTTGGCGCACCAGAAGATCTCGCTCAGTGCCTAACTAAGGCCTCTCATGAAGGTACCCGCGAACTTATGGCAAACTGTGACTTTGCTGTTGCTACTGGTGGTGCTGCTCTGGTTCGAGTCGTCTACGAAGCAGGAAAACCGGCCCACACAGTTGGTGCAGGCAATGTCATCTCTATAATTGACTCCTCCGTAGACCCAAAAGAAACAGCTGCAAAGATCGTTAAGTCAAAATGCGCTAACAACTCAGCATCTTGTTCATCTGAGAATGCTGTTGCAATTGAAGAGCCTTTTTTTGATGACATGATAACAGCATTCCAAAATGAGGGTGGTTATCTATGCTCAACTGAGGAGCGTGAAAAGCTTAGATCATATTATTGGCCTGATGGCGAGCATCTTAACCGAGATGTTGTAGCAAAATCTGCTAGTTACATTGCTGAACAAGCTGGCATTAGTATTCCCGAAGGTACACGGTTTATGATGGTTATGGGAACAAAAGCAGGTCCTGAAGACCGTTTTTCAGGAGAGAAGATATCGCCAGTTTTGACAGTTTGGAAATGGACTGACTTTAGCGAAATGGTCGAACGTATGGGAGAAATGTTACGTTTTTCTGGTGAGGGTCATTCTGCCTCCATACATTCAACCAACGACGAACGGTTAGTAGAGCTCGCACTAAAAGCAAATGTCGGCAGAGTAAATTGTCGAATGCCCCACGCAGCTGCTAATTCTGGAAGCTGGTTTAATGGAAATCCAACAACAGATACTTTAGGTAGCGGAAGCTGGGCTGGAAACATGACTAGTGATAATATTAATTTTGAACATTTTCTTAACTACACTTGGCTGTCAGAGCCAATTCCAGAGTATGTTCCAACTGACGAGGAACTCTTTGGGGACTACCTTAAAAAATATGGTCGAGATTAAGGATTTCCAGAGTTGAGAGTTTTACTCACCTCGCGAGGGGTAACTTTCCAAATATGTTATGATCAAAGCTATCATTTTTGATTTTGGACAAACACTTGTAGATAGCTCAGATGGTTTCCGAAGTGCAGAAAGTGAAGCCCAAAAAGCTATCTTCAAGAACCTTGCCATAACTGACTACGATCATTTCAAAAAGACCTACAGAAAAATTCGAAGTGAGTTTCATCAAGAGGGGAACTTGTCAAGGATTAATATTTGGAGAGCGCTCTTCGAAGAATTCTCTCAAGAGGCCTCAAATGACAATTTACTTAAATGGGAAACATCTTACTGGAAGATAGTTGAGAGAAAAACGACAGTCTTTCCTGAAGTCATTGATACTCTCAAATACCTCTCTAGCCATTATGATCATCTAGCGTTGGTAACAAACACTCAAGGACAAACTTCTTCTCAAGCGCACAGATTTGAAAATCATCCTGATTTAGCAACCTTCTTCTCAATCATTGTAGTTGCAGGTCAAAATGACATACCAGCAAAACCAAATACTCTTGCTTTTGAAATGTGCCTCAAACAATTGGGCATCACCTCAGACGAGGCGGTCTACATAGGCGACGATTGGCAAAATGACATTATAGCTTCCAAAGAAGCTGGCTTGTTCCCAATTTGGCTTAAACATCACAGCGTCAAGCGAAACTATCCCGAAGTAAAAGAGAATATAACCACTATCACTGAACTTACTGAGTTAATTCCTTTACTGGAAGCGTTAGATAGGTGAAAAGAAACCCTATTAACCAAGTTGTTTTTGACGCAAAACTTGTTAAAAATTTTAAAAATAAATCTCAGTAGTGGCAGCATAAAGTCAACAAACCTCGCATATAGATGCCAAAAATTACTATTATTCTTCAATGTATATAGTCCTATCGGGATATAACTGTCTCAGTAGCTTGGCAGCAATACTTTTATCACACGTCCCAAATTCTTCACTTTGCCCGTATATTACGACAATACCATCTTCATTAAACCGAACCCAAGCACCACCCGCCTCTTGGACGCGTGACTTCTTTACCCCGCTATTACTAATTTCA
>CACKCT010000084.1:0-2394 GCA_902598645.1 Rhodospirillaceae bacterium
GCTTGGGAAAATTTAACCGTATTATCAACATTGATTATGATAATCGAGCTGTCGTAGCCCAATCTGGTGTAACAAACTTAGGTATTACTGATGCTGTATCACATAAGGGTTTTTACTATGCACCCGACCCTTCTAGTCAGATTGCCTGCTCTATTGGTGGTAACGTTGCTGAAAATTCGGGTGGCGTACATTCTTTGAAGTACGGGCTAACAACCAATAATTTGCTTGGTGTCGAATTTGTAACCATAAACGGTGAAATTATTCAACTAGGCGGCAAGCATCTTGATAGTCAGGGGTATGACCTGCTCGGTTTGATCACCGGGTCTGAGGGTTTGCTTGGAGTTGTCACAGAGGTTACCGTTCGTATATTAAAACAGCCAGAAACTGCTCGGGCTGTGCTTATTGGCTTTCCCTCCAGCGAGCAAGCTGGAAACTGCGTCAGTACTGTCATTGCCTCAGGTATTATTCCAGGAGGTATGGAAATGATGGATAAACTGGCGGTTCAGGCAGCGGAAGATTTTTCGAACTCGGGTTATCCCTTGGATGTTGAAGCCCTACTTATTGTTGAGCTAGATGGTCCTGAAGCGGAGGTCTCTTGTCTAATTGAACGTGTTCATACATTAGCAAAAGCTGCTGGGTCCAGTTACATCCGTGTAAGTGAAAATGAAACTGAACGAATGTCTTTTTGGGCTGGACGAAAGTCAGCTTTTCCAGCGGTTGGCCGTATTTCTCCGGACTACTATTGTATGGACGGTACTATTCCCCGTGGGCGTTTGTCTGAAGTCTTAGCACGGATAGCTATAATGTCTAATAAGTATAATTTGCGGGTTGCGAATGTATTCCATGCGGGGGATGGTAACTTACATCCGTTGATCCTTTATGACTCAAATATTCCTGGTCAGCTGGAAAGGGCTGAGAAATTTGGTGCTGAAATTTTAAAACTTTGTGTCGAGGTTGGTGGTGTGTTAACTGGAGAGCACGGAGTCGGGGTTGAAAAACGGGATCTGATGGGTGTCATGTTTACAGAGGACGATCTTAAACAACAGCAGCGGGTTAAATGTGCTTTTGATCCGGATGGGCTTCTAAACCCGGGCAAGGTTTATCCTGTTCTACACCGATGTGCAGAACTTGGCCGAGTCCATGTGCATAGGAACAACACACGTTTTCCTCATCTCCCAAGGTTCTAATAGGCTATGCCTGAAACCTTTAAAGTCTCGTGTTCCAAGCAAATACTTGATGCAGTTCAATGGGCAGTTGCCAACGAACAGGCTTTTGAAGTTAGTGGGCTTGCAACTAAGCGCGATTATGGTCGTCCATTTGACCCAAAATTAAACATTTTGGATATTTCAGGTGTAAGGGGCATTGATCTTTACGAGCCCGATGAATTGGTCATGAGCGCAGCCGCCGCAACGCCAATGAATGAAATATTGGACGCACTGAATGAAAATAAACAACAGCTTTCTTTTGAACCGCCAAATTTGGGTCCGTTGTTCGGTTCCGGTGTTTGTGCGGGAAGTATAGGAGGTATTTTCGCATGTAATCTTGCAGGACCGCGGCGCTTGACGGTGGGTGGTGCACGCGACCATATTCTTGGGTTTCATGCTATAAGTGGCCGCGGTGAAATATTTAAATCTGGCGGTAGGGTTGTCAAAAATGTAACTGGTTTTGATTTATCAAAATTGTTGGCAGGTTCTTTTGGAACTTTAGGTGTGATTAGTGATGTTACATTCAAAGTCATGCCTAAACCTGAAAAATCTTGGACAGTCCTGGTCATGACAAAGAATAGCATTAGTGGAATCCAAGCTTTAACATCAGCTTTGCAAAGTTCTTGCGAAGTTACAGGGGCGGCACATTTACCGTCAGACATTGCTGTTAAATCAAAAGTTCCCCTTGTTGCTGGGGCACACAGTGCATTAAGCGCCATTCGTATCGAAGGGCCGGGACCTTCTGTGTCATATCAGACTGGTATTTTAAGACAGCTTTTAGCTGAGTTTGGAGAGATTGAAATATTGCATACTTCTGACACCCTGAGCCTCTGGAGCGAAGTGGGAAATGTTGATTACTTCGTTTCAAGTGGGGAGCAAATTTGGAGAGTATCTGTGCCTCCTGCATATGGTGCCACGGTAGCGCAAAAGATTTTGGAAAGCATAGGTGGCAGAGTTTTCTATGATTGGGGCGGGGGGCTGCTCTGGTTAGCCATTGAGGCGAGAGATGATGGTGCTCATAGGGAAGTTAGAAATGCACTTAAAGAATCTGGTGGTCATGCCACATTGTTGCGCGCGGATGACAATGTTCGCTCACAAGTACCTGTGTTTCATCCTCAAGCAGAGGCTCAGGCTCGAATTTCTGCAAGGATAAAAAATAGTTTTGACCCTAAAGGGCTGCTTTGCCCCG
>CACKCT010000085.1:0-2221 GCA_902598645.1 Rhodospirillaceae bacterium
CATCAAATTCCTACACGATGGTGGAATGGGATATAGAAAGATTTCCCATTATCTAAATGAGAGAGGTATCACCACAAGCAAAGGAAACAGATGGAAGAATACCCAAGTTTATAGTGTTCTCAAGAGGTATAAAGAGAGACTAGAACGTCTTGATTTTATTGAGCAGGACTACGAACCAGTATGGGGAAAAATGGAAGTGAAATTATTGAGGGATTTGACTAGGTCTTATTTGAAATAGGTTACCCCAATCCCACCATCTATGATTTTACAATATTTCTGCTAAACTTTCTCTATGAAAACTCTACTCACCACACTCTGCCTGACGATTGCCGTGCTTCTTGGTGGATGTGTAACTGATGGCAATGCTCAGGCGGTTAGCGATGAAGAGGTCAAAGAACTTATAATCCGACAATCCATCGCCTCATACTCGGGTAGGTGTCCTTGCCCCTACAACATCATGAAGAATGGCAGGCAATGTGGTGGTCGGAGTGCCTACTCAAGACCGGGTGGAAAATCTCCAATTTGTTACAAGGCGGATATTCCAAGGTCTGCGGTAGAAAGGTACCGAAAGAGATTTGGTGTTAGATAAATAGTGGACCCATTTTATCCACACCCTAATTTCTCTACCAAAATTGAATATTTTCTGCCAGAATTTTCACATGAGATATTTGACCGTCGCACTCTGCATTAGTCTTGCCGTTTTTTTTGGAAATGTGGTGGAGAGTTTTGCTTTGCCTCCTTGCCCCTCTGATCATACTCAACGTTTTCATAATTGTGTTGGTACTCATATTTTTGCCAACGGTGATAAATATGTTGGTTCATACAAGGATGGTCATTGGAACCAAGGCACTTATACCAATACCAACGGGGATAGATACTTCGGGGAATTCAAGAATAACAAAAAGCACGGACGAGGCATCCTTATTTATGCCGATGGAAAAGTGGAACAAGGTATCTGGAAGGGTGGTAGATTTCAGAGTAACATGAAAACCGCTCAAACCGTGACTGCCAAGAAAATACCACAACCTTCCAATGACGTACTAAATTCCAGTAAAGAATTTTTCCTGCCTCAGTGTAAGGGGAGTCCTCGCCTCATTTCAGATTATAAAGAGGTGGCATCTTGGGATGAATGTAATGGGGAGGTTGCGTTTGGAAGTGGAGGAGGAACGCGGGTTGGAAACAAATACAGCGGTGAGTGGAAGGATGGTCGGTTGCATGGACAAGGCATCTATGTATGGGCAAGTGGAACAAAATACGTTGGTGAATTCAAGGATGGCAAAACACATGGACAAGGCATCAAAACCTCTGTCAAAGGGGACAAATATGTCGGTGAATTCAAGAATAATCGTATCCATGGACAAGGTACCTTTGTGCGGGCAGATGGAACAAAACACGTCGGTGAATTTAAGAATGGAAAAATAATTTCCCCCTCCGCATACACCTCTGCGTCCCCACGAACAGGTCTAGTTCTCCAATATAAGACTGGTGAGGGACCCGAGACCAACTTATCCTCCTCAAGTTCAGGAAAGTGTTCGTACGCACAGTCAAGGCGTCAGTTACAAGCACTTCGTGAAAGGCAACGTGGTGAATCCCAGAGTCTTAATAATCGACACTCTGCTGAGCGGAAAAAAAACCGTTTAAGTGACTTGTTAAGTAGAGCAGGTGGGCAGGGTGCATTTGCAAATATTGGAAGAGCAGCATCAGATGATCGTGCACGAACAAGACAAAACGAGGTTTTTCAATTACGCCAGCGACATGATCGTGAATTGTCTAATCTTCAAAAATCGATAGCAGAATCACAAAAAAATTGCCGTTAAAAAATTACTTCTGCCAACATTTTAACCGAACAGGAACTTGCCCGTGAATGTGTTTGTAAAAATACAAAGGGTGTTGATTAAATGAAAACTCTACTCACCATATTCACCCTCGTATTCACCCTGATGTTCTCAACTCCGTCTTATAGTGGTTGGACGAAGTTAGGTAAAAATTCTTTAGGAAACACTTGGTATGTGGATTATGAGAGAATAAGAACAGTTGATGGATTTGTTTATTATTGGGAATTGATTGATTTCTTAAAACCAATCTCTCAGGGAATTTTGTCTACCAGAACATATTACCAAGTTGATTGTAAGTTATTTCGGGAAAAGAAGTTGAGTGTTTCTGCTCACAAAGAACCGATGGGTGATGGAACTGGACGAGAAATCACACTACCAGACAAATG
>CACKCT010000086.1:0-2193 GCA_902598645.1 Rhodospirillaceae bacterium
AAAGTCCATAAGTCCGTTGGGTAAAGGCGCCAACATACACTTGGTCGACTTCAGTAAATAGATAAATTACAGCTGTATCAATGGAAAAATGGGCCATTAATTCGTCACATAAAACACATACTTTAAAATATTATTGATATTTTGCTAGTCAGCTTCTGCTTAGAAAAAACAATGAGTTTAAAAAAATAGAATATTAAGGGTTTACATTAAAAAACATCCAATCAGAACTGGTAGGAAATTAGTTCGTATTTTCTATGCAAAGCCCTGAAAGGGTTGGATTTTATTCATATTTAGTGTATCCTTACAGTAGTTTCTAGTTAGAGTTGGAAGCACTGAAGAATTATTATATTAATAAAAACGAATGTTGGCAGCCAAATCAGAGCTTTCACTTTGTTTTTACATAATAAAATATTCTCCACCGCTCTTGTAAAGTGTTGTTCAAAGGTGGGCTGTTTACTTGGCTATTTATGATTCTATTGATGATACAAAGAATAGCACTTTAAGTGTAGCAGATGTTGCGGTTGTTTTAGCAACGGAAGCTCCGGTTGTTTTAATACCCGCTGGAGAGTGGTTGACGCGTGCTGATTTCTCACGTTCCGGTCCAGATTTGTTGATTACTGGGCAAAACGGAGAACAGGTCCTCGTTCGGGGGTATTTTAGTTCTGACAATCCACCGTCTTTAACCACCGCAAGTGGACTTAGTATTTCTGCCAATATTGTTGCGCATCTATCGGGCCCCCTTGCCCCTGGACAGCATGCGCAGGCAGGTGAGGCGTCGGTAACTGATCCCATTGGCGAAATTAAAACGATTGAGGGGTCCGTTGAAATTGAACGTTCTGATGGCAGTCGAGAAAGTGTTGCCAAAGGCAGTCCAGTTTATCAAGGTGACACCGTCATCACAGGTGCCGATGGAGCTATTGGCATTGAATTTCTTGATGAGTCAGAATTTTCGCTTGGGGCTGATGGCCGAATGGTTCTGGACGAGATGGTCTATGACCCAGCCGAGCAGGAAGGCTCGATGGCCGTGGGAGTACTCAGCGGAACGTTCTCATTCGTAAGCGGTCAAATAGCAAAAACCGCGCCGGATGCGGCAGTTCTTGAGACGCCTATGGCGACCATTGGCATTCGAGGAACAACTATTGCAGGCAGTGTTGGTGGAACAAGCAAGGAAAACTCAATTACACTTCTACCTGATGCGGACGGACAAGTTGGTGAAGCCGTTATAACAAATGATGCTGGAACGGTTGTAATTAGCCAAGTAGGCGCGACTGTAACAATCACCAGCGCTAATACAGCGCCTTCCAATCCTGTCATACGTAGTCCGGAACAGATTGCAGAGACATACGGTGGTGTTGTAACAAGCCTGCCTGGTGCTTCCTCGCAAGGCACCAATCCTTCCGCCGAGCCACCTCAACCTCCGTTGACATTACCTCAGGTTCAACAATTAGAGGAGATGAACAAAGGGCTCAAGGAGGCAATTGAAAAAGGAGTCGAACAACAGCGTCACCACATGCTTCATATCAAGGAGGCTCATAAGCATCTAGAGCATCTTTTGCGTGAGCCAAGGTTGCCGCCAGATTTTCATGATCAAATTCGAAAACACTTACAACAAGAGTTCAACCCAGGATTTTCATCTGAAGTCAGCGCTTTTGGGAATGCTATTACAACCATTACTATGGCTAGTCAGACGGCAGCTGCGGCTGAATTTGAGGCAGCACAACAATCCATTTCTATCCAGGCCTCTGCGACTGCTAGCCTGGCAAGTGAAAGCACCGGGTTAACAACAACCCAAGCAACAGCTGTTGCTAACGTAATTATTTCTCCTCTTAATGCCTTGAATGCGGCAGCAGCTATTTCAGCTGCCGCGTCGGTTATGGCGAAAGTCAACCAAGCTGCTGCAGTTTTAGCTTCAAGTGGTGCAAAAGTACCTAAAAATTTGCGTGATGCGCTAGACATGGGGGCTGAATTGTCAACGGCGGCTATTAATGTTCGTACGATCATTGATGCTGTGACGGCTGCCGCCCCCTTGGTCACCGCTGATGCTGTTGCTGCGGCAACAGGCGGAAATTACAATAACGCCATGTCCGTAGCGGCTTCATCCATGGGCGGGCATGTTAACACCCAACTTGATGCAGGAACTTCTGGCTTAAACTACGCAAAACTTCGCTCGATTTTAGATGATGTAACAGGCGC
>CACKCT010000087.1:0-2191 GCA_902598645.1 Rhodospirillaceae bacterium
CCCCCAAGATGAAAATAGCCCATTATTTATTGGTGCACGTGGAAAGCGGTTAAATCCTGGTGTATTTCAAAAAAAAATGCGTGATTTACGAATTTATCTCGGCCTCTCCGAGACAGGCACACCCCACGCCTTACGTCACAGCTTTGCAACCCACCTTTTAGGCGGTGGAGGCGATCTTCGCACAATTCAAGAACTTTTAGGCCATGCATCTCTCTCAACCACCCAGCGATATATAGATGTGGATATGGAACGGCTGAATTCAATATACTTAAATACCCACCCCCGCGCAAAGAAGAACTGAATAGCTAACCTGATGAAAGCCAATTTAAGTTAAATATGAATTGCACGGCCACCCAATGCGAGAGCAGCTTCCTTGATTGCTTCAGATAAGCACGGGTGGGCATGGCAAGTACGCGCAATGTCCTCTGAAGAACCACCAAATTCCATTACAGAAACAACTTCTGTAATTAAATCACCGGCCGCCGGACCAACAATATGGACACCCAAAACCTTATCAGTTTTTGCATCTGCTAAAATTTTAACAAATCCGTCGCTATCCGCATTAGCACGTGCACGTGAATTAGCACTGAATGGGAATTTACCTATTTTGTAATTTACACCTTTTTCTTCAAGATCGTCCTCTGTTCTACCAACGGAGGCTACTTCAGGCCATGTATAAACTACCCCTGGAATAGTGTCATAATTGACGTGTCCAAAATAGCCAGCAATGTGTTCGGCAACAGCAATGCCCTCCTCTTCCGCTTTGTGGGCCAACATAGGCCCACCAATCACATCACCGATGGCATATACTCCAGAAACACTAGTTTGTAGGTTTTGATCTACAGTTATGAATCCCTGCCCGTTCATAGCTATACCGAGCTTTTCCAGTCCCAAACCTTCACTAAAGGGACGGCGACCAATTGCAACAAGCACTATATCCGCCACAAGCGATGTGGAGTGCTCGCCTTCGTGGGACTCAACATTTAAGGTGACACCCTTTTTTGACAATTTGGCTGAAGTTACTTTCGTTTGAAACTTAAACTTCAGCCCCTGTTTCTTCAATATTCTTGTCATTTGCGCAATCACATCTCTATCCATGCCAGGAAGGATATTATCGAGGAATTCAACTACTGTTACATCCACACCAAGCCTGCGCCAAACTGATCCCAATTCCAAGCCAATTACACCGCCACCAATAACAATCATGGATTTTGGTACTTTGCTAAGCGTTAAAGCCCCCGTGGAGCTTAAGATCTTCTTTTCATCGATTTCGACACCTGATAATGGAGTAACCTCAGAGCCTGTTGCTAGGATAATATTTTTGGTTTTAAAAACTCTTTTTTTACCTTTGAGAAAGTTTACCTCGATTGTATCGTTAGCAACAATTTTCCCAACGCCGTTAATGTAATCAACTTTAGATTTTTTAAACAGATATTCGATGCCTTTAGTTAGATCGTTAATTACTTTATCTTTACGACACATCATAGCTTTAAGGTCGAGAGAAACTCCTTTTATTTTGATTCCATGAGATGGGAATTCTTTTATGGCAGACTCAAAATGATGAGACGATTGCAAAAGAGCTTTTGAAGGAATACAACCAATATTCAAGCAGGTACCTCCCAGTTTGTTGCGCTTTTCCACGCATGCTACTTTGAGTCCCAGCTGGGCAGCCCGTATAGCACTTACATACCCCCCCGGTCCTCCACCAACTATAATAACGTCGTACGCGTCACTCATGAACAATTTCCTCGATATTTTTCATGCGTCCAGCATAATTCGTTGCGGATCTTCTATACAGTCTTTGATGCGAACCAGAAACTGAACAGCCTCACGACCGTCTACTATACGATGATCGTAAGAGAGTGCTAGATACATCATTGGCCGCGCTTCAATGGAGCCGTCGGGCATAACAACTGGACGTTGTTGAATTTTATGCATGCCAAGAATACCAGATTGCGGTGGATTTATAATAGGCGTGGATAGCAAAGATCCAAAGACGCCACCATTCGTAACTGTAAACGAGCCTCCCTGCAATTCTTCCATAGTAAGCTTACCACTACGAGCCCTTGAGCCAAAATCGCTAATCTGACATTCAATATTTGCAAAACTGGTTGTATCTGCATTTCGCAAAACAGGGACTACAAGCCCCGTTGGTGAACCAACAGCAACACCTATGTCGTAGTAATTCTTA